>NZ_JBYTBB010000032.1:0-56501 GCF_058788755.1 Lysinibacillus sp. FW301-JW8 | reverse complement strand
CGAACACGGAAGTTAAGCTCTTTAGCGCCGATGGTAGTTGGGGGCTTCCCCCTGTGAGAGTAGGACATTGCTAGGCACACAGCGACCACTGAGAAATCAGTGGTTTTTTTATTTGAATTAAACTTGATATACAAAGAGGGATACACGGTATTATACAGAGATTTTAGCTGGGTGATGAGAACTTGGAGTAATTATCGTGGAAGTAATACTGATTATATGATTTTCACTATTAGATAGAAGAAATAAAAATATACTTAGCCATTTTAAAAGTAACTTTGAATTCATAAGAAATAAATTAATAACTTAGACTTGGGATTTTTAAAGAATTGACTTGCTTTAGCATACTCATAATATTTGAGGTTGAACTAAAGGCATGCTTTACTGTTCAAACATATACCACAAAATGTTAAAATTTAAGTAGCTTTCATTTATAAATAAAGGGGTGCTTAAAATGGCAACTGGGTTATATAGTGAAGAAATACAAATTGAGAAGGAAAAATTACAAGCATTTATTCAAAATAAAGAAGAATGGGCTGAACTTATACCAGGTTACTTACATCACGAGTTTCCAAATGAACAAGATATGATTTGGGTGTTTCAAGGTGATTTTGGCATTATTCAAAAGGCTGTAAAAGTGGAACTTAAATATAAGGAATCTCCTACAAATCAAGTTATGTTTGATTTAATAGGTTTATCAGACCCTATAAATGGTGATGGTTTTTTTGAAATTAAGCAAGGGCATGGCGATACATGTCAGCTTGTTGGGAACTTAACAATGAAAGCTAGTGGCTTTTTAGCTGGAATGATGAATCCGATATTAGAAAAATTTGTTCCACAATTAGTAGAGCAACTAGTACAAAAAATGGCAGTTAAAGCAAGCTTATAAAAGTGAGTAACTATTAGAGCAATTAAGTTTATGCAAAAATGATTATAACTATAAGTTGAAAAGATCGTTGCTCTTAGGAGGTAATGGTCTTTTTATGTTGATTACCAAATGTCAGTCATAACAATAGTGGACTCTTATATGTAAATTTCCGGCGATACCTAAAGAAGCTTGTGTGGTATTAAGCATAAAATGTTTCAGGTATACATTCAAAAATTATGGAACAACTTGACAAATTTTTTCAAAAAATTTATATTTGAGTAAATACTCAAATTCTAAGGAAATAGTGGTGAAAGTATTTGGCAACAAAAAAAGATAAAATTTTAGAGGCAGCATTAGATTTATTTACTAAAAAGGGCTTTAATGCAACGACTACTAAAGAAATAGCATTGACAAGCGGTGTAGCAGAGGGGCTAATCTTTTATTATTTTAAAGATAAAAATGATCTTCTCCATAAACTCATTCGAGAATTTTCATTTATAGGTTCTCTTCAAAAGGAAATAATGGAGATTGCCAAGATGGAACCATATCCCGCTTTACTTCAATTCGGACAATTATATGCTAATTTTTTGTCACAAAATAAAAGTTTTTTAGTTTTTATTTGGTCTCCAGAAATCGTACAAAACTCGGATGTTGGTGATGATATTGTAGATTTTATTTTTATTATGCGTGAACATGCTAGTGTACTTTTATCAAGAGTCGTTCCATGTTCTGTTGAGAAGAGGGCTATTGATATAGCAGCCTCAATGTTCCTTTCGTCAATATTAACGCACTTATTAGTTGAAGAAAGAACAATGGGCGACAGTCTAATAATAAATCAATATATTGAGGAGATAGTTACAGTCATATTAAAAGGCATTCAAAATACATAAAAATTTTTTAGAAAAAATTGAGTAATTACTCAGTATTTTTTGATGAAAGTAGGTATGTCTATGCTTCAGTGGATTGATATTCAGACACTTATTTGGTTATTTCCTATTATGTTTATCCTCCATGATTTTGAAGAAATTATTATGGTTGAAAAGTGGTTAAATAGTAAATCTCCAATTTTGTATGCAAAATTACCAAAAAAAGCTGCTGATAGAGTGATTAAGCAATTTTCTATGTCAACAGCACAGTTTGCGGTAGCTGTAGTGGTCATATTCTTCTTTGTAAGTAGTTCGACTTTTAGTGCCAGTCAATTTGTGAATCAAGGGCAATTAGGGGATATTTATATATTCACTATTGTTACATTAACTTTTTTCCTCCATGCTTTTACCCATCTAGGGCAGTCAATATTTCTTCGTTCTATAACACCTGGTGCAGTCACATCATTAATTATCATTATTCCATATAGCTTAATTCTGTATCACTCACTATTGATGAATAATGTGATAACATGGAACAACATTTTAATTTGCTTACCTTTTTGTCTATTAATAATACCCCTTGCGTTATTTGCCCACTGGGTTGGGAGAAAGATTATATGATAAATAGTTTTTATGTCAATCTGGTGTAAAAGCTATCCTGCTTAGTGGGATAGCTTTTTACTCGTGTTATAATTAAAGAAGAATATAACGGAAATGGGTGTTTTGTTTTGCAAAAGAAAAAGCCGATTGTAGAAGGGTTAGAGCGCTTTCGACAACAACAAAATATTTCCTTTCATGTCCCAGGGCATAAGCACGGAGAGCTATCTCGTCTTCCCCAGGCCTTTAAAGATGTTATGAGGTATGATGTAACGGAGTTATCAGGTCTTGATGACTTACATCATCCTGAGGAAATGATATTAGAAGCAGAAAATTTATTGGCAGATACATATGGGACAATGAAAAGTTTCTTTTTAGTAGGTGGATCTACGGTAGGGAATTTAGCAATGATATATGCTACCTGTAAAAAAGATGATACGATTATTGTTCAACGTAATGCTCATAAGTCTATTTTTCATGCAATTGAGTTGGTTGGGGCAAGACCTGTATTTGTCTCACCTATGTGGGATGATCAAACACTAACGGCAACTCATGTTTCCTATAAAGATTTAAAAGAAGCTGTTGATTATTATCCAGAGGCTCGGGCTGTTGTTTTAACATACCCTACTTACTATGGTATGACGTCTAAAGAAATACAGCAGCAGATTGCCTATTGTCACGAAAAGGGAATACCTGTCTTAGTGGATGAGGCACATGGGGCCCATTTTAGTGCATGTTCCTTATTTCAACCATCAGCATTAACATTTGGCGCAGATATAGTAGTACAGTCTGCACATAAAACTCTGCCTGCAATGACAATGGCATCCTTTATGCATGTTAATTCAGATATAATAAATGTCGATAAAATAAATCATTATCTACGTATGCTACAATCTAGCAGCCCATCCTACCTTTTATTAGCATCTTTAGATGATGCACGCTATTATATACAGACATATATGGAGAGTGATGGTGCATATATAATAGAAAAAAAGGATCAATGGGTGGAAGCATTACGGGCTATCGGTTCTTTAAAAGTTATCGAGGTAGATGATCCTATAAAGTTATTACTTCGTGTAGAGGGCTATAGTGGTTTCCAGCTACAAGAGGCACTGGAGGCAAAACAAGTCTATGTAGAGCTAGCAGATGCAAATCAGGTGTTGCTGGTACTACCTTTATTAAAACAGGGACATAACTATCCCTTTGCAGAAATTCGTGTTCGTATTAAGGATGCGATAACAATATTATTAAATGCACCAAAAACAGATATAATAACGGCTTCGCATACAGCTTATAATTTTGTAGCTATTACCGAACCTGCCTATTCTATTGAGGAAATTGAAATATCGGATAAAGAATGGTTGCCATATATGCGTACAATGGGGCGAATCTCATCAAGCATGGTTATCCCTTACCCTCCAGGCATTCCATTACTTGTTCCAGGAGAAAAAATAACAGTGGCAAAATTGAGTCAGCTTGAGGAATTGCTGGCTACGGGTGCAACATTCCAAGGAAATCACCGTTTAGAAGAAAAAATGATTGAAGTCATGAAATAGTTGGAGGCAATAAACAGGATGAATAGCAATTTATTTATAACATTTGAAGGTCCAGAGGGCGCCGGAAAGACAACAGTCATTCAAAAAATAGCCGAGCGACTAGCTCAGGAGAATATTGATGTATTAGCAACGAGAGAACCTGGTGGTATTGAGATTGCTGAAAAAATTCGGACAATTATTTTAAATCCTGCACATACAGCAATGGATGAGCGTACTGAGGCGTTATTGTACGCAGCTGCCCGAAGTCAGCATTATTTTGAGAAAGTAAGACCTGCATTGGATGCGGGTAAAATGGTTATTTGTGATCGCTTCATTGATTCCTCATTAGCTTATCAGGGATATGCACGTGGTATCGGTGTGGATGAAGTATTATCTATTAATGAGTTTGCAATCGGTAAGAAACTACCTGATATAACAATTTTATTTGATCTTGATCCAGTGATTGGTTTAGCACGTATTCATGCTCATAGTGAACGAGAAGTAAATCGATTAGATGTTGAAAGCTTAGCCTTCCATCAGAAGGTTCGAGAAGGGTATTTACAGCTAGTGGATCGTTATCCAGAGCGTATACAAATAGTTAATGCGGATCAAAATATTGAGCGTGTTGTAGAAGATGTATGGACATTATTATTTGATGCAATGCAGTAAAAGCATGAAGTTGTCTAACACATTGTGATATAATGGTAACATCTATTATTTTATTTAATGAGAAAAAAACGCTCATTAAATTGAATTATTCCTATAGATAATGGTAACAAAAATCAATCTAGGTTAATTTTATAAAAGGGGTGAGTGCGAATGAAGTTAGTCGTAGCTGTAGTGCAGGATCAGGATAGCAGTCGCTTATCAAATGCTTTAACGAAGAATCAGTTTCGCGCAACTAAGTTAGCGAGCACAGGAGGTTTTTTACGTTCTGGAAATACGACGTTTCTTATTGGGACGGAAGACTCTCTCATACCCAAAGTTTTAGATATTATTCGAGATAATTGCCGAGCTCGGGAACAAATGGTGGCACCAGTTTCACCATTGGGCGGTAATGCGGATTCCTATATACCTTATCCTGTAGAGGTTGAAGTAGGAGGAGCGACAGTTTTTGTTTTACCAATTGAGCAGTTTCATCATTTTTAGTTAAGTACGAAATTTAAATTAGCTTTTGTGTATTGATAAAGAAAGCAAGTGGGGGCGAATACAGCTTGAAGATCAATCAAGATATACGTGTCGGGTTAAATACTAATCGCAAAGAGCCACTACAAAATAATAATCAAAATAACCGATTTGGAGATATGGTCGTCAAGCAGGGAACCAAATTGCAGACTGAACAGCTTACACGATTGCTAGGGGATATTTCTACTGCGGGTGACCGAGTTGCAAGATCACGAAATTTACGAGAGCTTGCTCGTTTTAAAATGCTTGTTAAAAAATTTCTACAAGAAACAGTCGAACATGGTATGGAATTAAAGCAATCACATACTTGGAATCGTTTTGGTGAGGGAAGACGTTTGAAAATTATCGAAACGATTGATTCTCGCCTTGTGGAGTTGGCACAAGATATTTTAGATGAAGAGAAAGAAGCAATTGATCTTCTTGATAAAATCGGTGAGATAAAAGGCTTATTAATTAATCTGTATATGTAAAACCCGTGTCTCGTTCTCTTGTAGGCGCGGGCTTTTTTCAAATATATTTTGCTTATTGCTACAAATATAGTGTGACTAACTATCTTTTCTAATTATTACAGGTAATTCTGTATCGAGAAGAGAGCAATCGCAAACTATTTGTAACAGTTAATAGGAAGGAATTTTAAAAAATGGCCAAGAATGTTGAAGAGCTATTTTCACTACAACCTGTCGTAATGAAGCAGCTTCAAACGATTTTTGACAAAAATAGATTAGCACATGCATACATTTTTGATGGCGAAAAAGGGACAGGCAAAGTAGATATTATGCGTTTTTTTGTCAAATTAATGCTATGTGAGCACCCAAATCAAAATGTTCCATGTGAAACATGTCGAAATTGCAAACGTGTTGATTCTGGCAATCATCCTAATATTCATCAAATATATCCAGAGGGGCAGTTTATTAAAATTGATCAAATACGAGATTTAGTTGCTGAAATGAAGATGATGGGTGTTGAAGAAGGGCGAAAGATTTATGTACTTCATCATGCGGATCGATTAAATATTGCATCTGCAAATATGATTCTAAAATTTTTAGAAGAACCTGATGGAGAGGTTACTGCCATTTTGCTAACAGAGCAAATGCAGTCAATATTACCAACGATCCGCTCTAGATGTCAGCATATAAAGTTTCAAAAAATGCCTCGACATGTATTGTTAAAGCATTTGCAAGAAAGTAGTATTTCTTACTCAATG
The DNA here is from genome assembly GCF_058788755.1 of Lysinibacillus sp. FW301-JW8. NCBI lineage: Bacteria > Bacillati > Bacillota > Bacilli > Caryophanales > Bacillaceae > Lysinibacillus > Lysinibacillus sp. FW301-JW8. The sequence continues at coordinate 50,249 of NZ_JBYTBB010000032.1, read as the reverse complement.
TCTTGTACAGTGAGCATGATGACGAATGAGCTCGAAACAGCTATATTGTTGGCAAATGACGAGCAGTTTGCACTTGCTCGAAAAACAGTGTTAAAATTAGTAGAGACAATTCGCCAAAATGTACATGAAGCAATGCTGGTTGTGCATGAAGAATGGTTGCCACTTTTTAAAGAAAAAAGTGAGATGGAACAAGCATTGGATTTACTACTATTTGCTTACCGTGATATAGTGTCAATAAAAGCTAATCCCGAGGCAGCTTGTACTTATCCAGACATGTTACAGACTTTTAAAGAAGCTGCGTTACATTCGACTTATGAATGCCTATCTAGTCAAATGGAGTTTATTTTACAGGCGCGCGCATCTTTACAGCGTAACATGAATAGGACGTTATTGATGGAGCAGCTAATGCTAAATCTGCAGGAGGGATACACATTTGTATAATGTAGTGGGAATCCGCTTTAAAAAAGCGGGTAAAATATATTATTTTGATCCAGCATCATATCTACTAGAAGACAGTCAATATGTCATTGTAGAGACAGCTCGTGGTGTAGAATATGGTAAAGTAGTTGTCCCACAAAAGGTTGTTGGGGATAATGATGTTGTATTACCGCTTAAACAAGTACTACGACCAGCGGATGAACGTGATCGTATTCAGGTAGAGGAAAATGCTGCTGAGTCAAAGCGGGCATTTGAACTGGCAAGTACAAAAATTATAGAGCATAATCTAGAAATGAAGCTAGTAGATGTTGAATATACATTTGATCGTAATAAAATTATTTTTTATTTTACAGCAGAGGGACGTGTCGACTTTAGGGATCTAGTAAAGGATTTAGCCTCAGTATTTAGAACACGTATCGAACTTCGCCAAATTGGTGTACGTGATGAGGCTAAGTTGTTGGGAGGCATAGGTCCATGTGGACGAATGCTTTGTTGCTCAACTTTTTTAGGTGATTTTGATCCAGTTTCTATTAAGATGGCAAAAGATCAAAACCTTTCTTTAAATCCTTCAAAAATTTCAGGTCTATGTGGTCGTTTAATGTGCTGTTTAAAGTATGAAAATGATGAATATGAGGAAGCAAAAGAGGGCATGCCTGACATTGGTGAAATGACGATGACACCAGACGGACGAGGTAGAGTTGTAAGTTTAAATGTGCTAGAAAGACTCATTCAAGTATATTTACAAGAGCAGGAACGCACAGTTGAGTATACACTAGAAGAACTGCTGGCATGCGAAAAAAATCTTATATAAGATAGAGAATTTAACGAGGTGGCTTGGGTGAAGGACCGTAATTTCTTAGATACTGTTATGGAGTTCGAACAACAGCTCGAAGCAATGCAGGAGCAATTTGGTGCATTGAAGCAATTTGTAGCGTTAATGATGGAAGAGCATAAGGCACTTGAAACAGAAAATCATCACCTTCGTACACGTCTAGAAGAACTACTTGCTAAAGATAACTCCGTACAGGCTGCTGATGTGAAGAAAGAGACTTCACTAGATATTGGAGAGGGCTATGATAACCTGGCACGTTTGTACCAAGAAGGCTTCCATGTATGTCATGTTCATTTTGGAAGTTCACGTAAAGGTGAAGACTGTCTATTTTGTCTATCATTTTTAAATAAACAAAATGTGTAATAGAAGGCTGATTGCCACTGCGGTGGTATCAGTCTTTTGTTTTGTATAGTAGGAGGAAGAAAAATATGAATGATTGGTTAAAGGATGATGAAAGGCTAGATTATTTGTTGGCAGAGAACTTACGCATTATACAAAGTCCCTCAGTCTTTTCATTTTCTTTGGATGCAGTGCTACTTTCGAAATTTGTCAATGTTCCTTACTATAAAGGGAACATTGTTGATTTATGCTCAGGTAATGGTGTCATTCCTCTCTTTTTAAGTGCACGGACTAAGGGACAAATAACAGGGGTAGAGATTCAGCCCCGTTTATTTGATATGGCAGAGAGAAGCATCCAGTACAATCAGTTAGAAAATCAAATTCAAATGATACTTGGAGATGTGAAAGAAATACCAAAACAATTGGGTGTTGAAAAATATGATGTTGTTACCTGCAATCCACCATACTTTTTAGCACATGAGGCAAGTGATAAAAATCTTAGTGAGCATCATGCCATTGCACGACATGAACTATATTTAACATTAGAAGAAGCAATTCAATCAGCAAGTAAATTATTAAAACAGGGTGGAAAGGCCGCATTTGTACATCGTCCAGGGAGATTATTAGACATTGTTACGGCTATGCGTGAAAATCGTTTAGAGCCCAAACGAATGCAATTTATTTATCCGAAAGAAGGAAAAGAGGCCAATACATTATTAATAGAAGGAATAAAAGATGGAAAGCCGGATTTAAAAATATTACCACCTCTGTATGTCTATAATGCAAATAATGAATATACACCTGAAGTGAGAGAAATTCTTTATGGAACAGAACAATAGTCACTACTTTTACGTGCTAGAATGCGCTGATCAATCACTTTATGCAGGTTATACAAATAATATAGAAAAGCGTGTAGCTGTACATAACGCTGGTAAAGGGGCAAAATATACAAGAGCTAGAGGACCAGTGAAATGTATTTATATGGAAGAATTTAAAACAAAGCCAGAGGCAATGCGTGCAGAATATGCTTTTAAGCAACTAACAAGAACACAAAAAATTAATTATATAAGGAGGGGTGAATCGTGAAATCACAAAAAAGTACAATACACGATCAGACAGGCTGTTTATATCTTGTAGGAACACCTATTGGAAATCTAGAGGATATGAGCGTGAGAGCACTACGTATTTTAAAAGAGGCAGATATTATAGCAGCAGAAGATACTAGAAATACAAAAAAGTTGTGTAACTACTTTGATATTGAAACACCTTTAATAAGTTATCATGAACATAATTTAGCGGTGGGTGGAGAAAAATTATTAACTTTGCTACAGGAAGGTAAAACAATAGCATTAGTAAGCGATGCAGGTTTACCTTGTATTTCTGATCCAGGTGCAGATATTGTTGAAAAAGCAATTGTTCAAAACTTTCCGGTTGTGCCGGTACCAGGTCCGAATGCCGCAATATCCGCTTTAATTGCATCTGGATTAACACCTCAGCCGTTTTTCTTCTATGGATTTTTAAATCGCGGAAAAAAGGAACGTCGACAGCAATTAGAGCAGCTAAAAAAACGTCAGGAAACAATGCTATTCTATGAGGCACCTCATCGCTTAAAGGAAACCTTAAAAGATATGGAACTTATTCTTGGAAATCGTCGAATTGTATTGGCGCGTGAGTTGACAAAGAAATTCGAGGAGTTTTTAAGAGGAACTCTCAATGAGGCGGTAGAATGGTCTCAAAATGAGGAAATACGAGGAGAATTTTGTATTGTCCTTGAAGGAAATAGCAATATTGAGGAAGAGGATAGTGAAGAAGCGTATTGGGCAAAGATGTCCTTTGTTGAACATGTCGATTATATTATTGCTCAGGATGGTGTTACATCAAAAGAAGCCATAAAAGAAGTAGCGAAACTAAGGCAAGTATCTAAACGAGATGTATACAACAAATATCATAGCCAATAAAAAGAAGAGGTTGCCTTTAGAGAGGCGACCTCTTTTATATATTTAACCAAGTTGGGAATTATGTTTTTTTAATAATTATAAATGTTTAAATTGATAATAATTGTAAAAAATAGTACCCTTAAATATGAAAGGTCTGACATGGACATTATAAGGGTCTCCCCAATTGGGTATATTAAAAACTAGAGAAGCAAAACACCTAAATCGCTATTCTCGATTTAGGCGTACATCATATTATTTTTTTAAGTTATTTTGGATTTCTTTCACTAACATTTCTGCGCCTTCTGGACTTAAAATTAATTTGCCTCCAACTAGACGGAAGTTATCATCAGATACTTCGCCAGTAACAGCACATGTCATGTTAGGCATATATTTTTTTAAGATGATTTTGTCATCATCCACATAGATTTCTAAAGCGTCCTTTTCAGCAATACCTAATGTACGACGTAGTTCGATAGGAATTACTACACGACCTAACTCATCGACTTTACGAACAATTCCTGTTGATTTCATAATTATTTTTCCTCCTAATGTTAAAAGTTATATTGGTATTTCGTCAAATTTCGACATAATTTCTTTGTCTGATAGTTATCATACCAAGTAATGCCATAAACGTCAATTAATTAATGCACTAATATTATTGGTTTCAAAAAAATTTTTGAGGAGAAAACAGATATATCGATTTTTTTAAAAGGTTTTTATTATATATTTTTATTTATAGTAAAAAAGCTTCTTATTTAAGACATTTAATGGATTGAATATATGATTCGACAATTTTCGCGTACGATTCAAACTTTCATTGAAACGAATTTCGTACTTCGTTAGAATAGATAGTATATTGTGAAACAATGGAGGCAGTTCTTGTGAACGAACAAAATAAAACATTCTATATAACAACCCCAATCTATTATCCAAGTGGAAAATTTCATATTGGTACAGCGTATACAACTGTAGCATCAGATACAATTGCACGTTATAAGCGTTTACGTGGTTATGATGTACGTTTTTTAACTGGAATGGATGAGCATGGACAAAAAATTCAAGAGAAAGCAGCTGAAGCGGGCAAGCATCCACAGGAATATGTGAATGAAATTGCAGATGCTGCAAAAAGACTATGGACTTTAATGGATATTTCATATGATGATTTTATTCAAACAACTCAAGATAGACATAAAAAAGCTGTCGAAAAGATTTTCCAAAAGTTTTTAGATAATGGCGATATTTATAAAGGTGAGTATGAGGGATGGTACTGTACCCCTTGTGAATCATTCTTTACTGAAACACAATTAGAGAATGGTAACTGTCCTGACTGTGGTCGCCCAGTGCATAAAGTTAAAGAGGAATCATATTTCTTTAATATGAAGAAATATGCAGACCGTCTATTAGCTTATTATGAAGAGAACTTGGAGTTCATTGAACCTGAATCTCGAAAAAATGAGATGATTAATAACTTTATTAAACCAGGGCTAGAAGATTTATCTGTATCAAGAACATCATTCGACTGGGGAATTAAAGTACCTGGAGATCCTAAACATGTTATTTACGTTTGGGTAGATGCCTTAACAAACTATATCACTGCTTTAGGCTACCTATCAGAAGATGAAACATTATTCAACAAATATTGGCCAGCAGATGTACATGTAGTTGGAAAGGACATTGTTCGTTTCCATACAATATATTGGCCAATCTTCCTAATGGCACTAGATTTACCTCTTCCTAAAAAAGTGTTTGCACATGGCTTTATTATGATGAAGGATGGTAAAATGTCTAAATCAAAGGGCAATGTAATCTATCCAGAAATGTTAATTGACCGTTATGGTCTAGATGCGACACGTTATTTCCTATTACGCGAACTACCATTTGGTTCTGATGGTGTATTTTCGCCAGAATCATTTGTGGAACGAACTAACTTCGATCTTGCGAATGATTTAGGAAATTTATTGAATCGTACAATTTCTATGATTAATAAATATTTTGATGGTATTATTCCTACAGAAAATCTTCTACCAACAGAGTTTGATGCGGCTTTAAAAGAGCAGGCTGAGACGGTACGTATTAAATATGAAGAAAGTATGGAAAAAATGCAATTTAGTGTTGTATTGGCAGACTTATGGACACTTGTTTCACGCACAAACAAGTATATAGATGAAACTCAACCATGGGTTCTAGCGAAAGAGGAAGCAGATAAGCCAAAATTAGGTGCTACTATGCGAAATTTGGCGGAAAGTTTACACCAAATTGCTGTCATGTTACAACCGTTTATGACAACTACACCTAAACGAATAATTGAGCAGTTAGGCTTGGATGACAGATTCTTAGCATGGGATACAATTGAAACATTCGGCAATACTATTCCAGCAAACATTAAAGTGGTAGAAAAAGGTATTCCGATATTCCCTCGCTTAGAGAGTGAAATAGAGATTGCCTATATTCGTGATGAAATGCGTGGTTCAGTGAAAACGCTGCAAGAAGAGGAACCTAAAGATCAATCGAAAACTCCTGAGATTCCAGAAATTCCTGAAATTACAATTGATGATTTCATGAAAATCGATTTGCGTGTAGCAACGGTAACTGCATGTGAGACGGTTCCGAAAGCAGATAAATTATTAAAGCTTCATGTGGATCTTGGATACGAGCAACGACAAGTAGTTTCAGGCATTGCCAAGTTCTATTCTCCAGACGATTTAGTAGGTCAAAAGGTGATAGTAGTCGCTAATTTGAAGCCAGTGAAATTACGGGGTGAATTATCGCAAGGTATGATTTTAGCTGGTGAAAAAGATGGAATTTTAAAGTTAGCATCGGTTGATCCAAAACTTGAAAACGGAGCAAAGGTAAAGTAAAGAATTTTAGTGGGCCTGCTGAATGATAAAAAGTTCAGCAGGCTTTTAAAATCTTTTAATAATCTTCAGTGAGTATTATTGTAAGATAATTTAATGGAGGAAAATAATGTATTTTTATGAGTAATTAGTATCATTTGAAGTGTTTAGGTTTATGTGTAATGTCACAATACCAAATTGTTTGTAATATATTTGTAATACTTACGCAAAAAATGAAATAATAATTTTTAATAAAATCTATGTTAGGAGAATGACGATGTTTATCGATACACATGTACACTTAAACGCAGATCAGTATACAGAAGACCTACAAGAGGTTATTGATAGAGCTCTTGAGGCAAAAGTAGAAACAATGGTTGTAGTTGGATTTGACCGTAAAACCATTGAAAAGACAATGCAACTGATTGAACAATATGATTTTGTTTATGGTGTCATTGGCTGGCACCCCGTTGATGCGATTGATTGTACACAAGAAGATTTGAATTGGATTGAGGAATTAACAGCACATCCAAAAATAGTTGGTATTGGTGAAACTGGGTTGGACTACTATTGGGATAAATCCCCAAAAGATATTCAACAAGCACTTTTCCGCAAGCAAATTCATTTAGCGCAAAAGGTGAATTTACCAATCATTATTCATAACAGGGATGCAACAGGGGATGTTGTACGTATTTTACGTGAAGAAAATGCAGCATCCGTTGGAGGCGTTATGCATTGCTATAGCGGTAGTGTAGAAACTGCACATGAATGTATTGCTATGAATTTTATGATTAGCCTTGGTGGGCCGGTGACATTTAAAAATGCACGGATGCCCAAGGAAGTGGCGACAGAAATACCGTTAGAGCATTTGATGATTGAAACAGATGCACCGTATCTAGCGCCCCATCCATATCGAGGAAAGCGTAATGAGCCAGCTTTTGTGCCATTAGTGGCAGAAGAAATTGCGCGTTTAAAAGGGTTAACCATTGAGGAAATTGCACAAGTAACAACAGCCAATGCGAAAAAATTTTTTAGGATTGACTTTTAACTAGCTGAGATGCCTCCAATATTGGGTTTGTGGTTGGTCAAAATGGCGAAGTCAATTTTCTTAGAAATACTTTCGGGTTGACAGTGCCAAATCTAGTCCGTATAATCCAACCTTGTATTAAGGAGGCGTTTTTTCATGTCAAATAATTCCATGAAAAACTTGTTCTTAGGATCATTGAGGAGTAAGCAAACAGTGGTAAGAATTATTTCACTTGTCCTGTTTGTATCTGTAATTTCATTTGTACTTTATCAAGGTACTAAACAAACCGTAACGCTTGAAGCAAACGGAGAAAAAATCGAAGTAACAACACATGCCAAAACTGTAGAACATTTATTACAAGATCAAAATATAGACATAGCAGAGCATGACAAAATATCACCCTCTCTGAACACCAAAATTGTTAATGGATTAGCAATTTCATGGGAACAGGCAAAAGAAGTAACTATTTCAGTTGATGGAAATCAGTCAAAAGTTTGGACAACTGAAACACTAGTGAAAGACATTTTGAAAGAAGCGAATATTCAAGTATCTGAACACGACTCTTTAGTACAAGGTCTGGATACAGAGGTAGGAGCAGAGAACAAAATTGATATTCAAAAAGCGTTTCAAGTAGCTCTTGTCGATGGTGTAAAAGAAAGACAAGTATGGTCCACTTCGACTACGGTCGCTAACTTTTTAAAACAACAAGGAATTCAGCTTAATGAATTCGATCGTGTCGAAAATAACCTCGAGGACGTTCTTACTCCGAAGAGTAAAATCACAGTAGTTCGCGTAGAAAAGGTTATCGATGTAGTGGAAGACTCTTTAGATTTCGCAGTTGAAAAGAAGCAGGATGCTTCGTTGCAGAAGGGAAAACAAAAAGTGGTGACAACGGGCGAGAAAGGTTCTATTTCTCGAACGTTTGAAGTCGTGAAAGAAAATGGTAAAGTGGTAGCCAAAAATCTAAAAACTGAAAAGGTTTTAAAAGAGCCGAAGAAGCAAGTGGTAGCAGTAGGTACTAAAACTGTTGTTGCAAGTGCGGCGACTGTATCACGTGGTTCAGCAGAGCCAGCTAACGGTAAAGAATTTTATGTTACTGCAACGGCCTATACACCGTACTGTAAGGGATGCTCAGGTACATCTGCCACTGGCATTAATTTACGTTCAGGTGCTGGATTAAAAGTAATTGCGGTAGATCCATCTGTTATTAAGCTTGGCTCAAAAGTATGGGTTGAAGGCTATGGAACAGCAGTAGCAGGGGATACTGGTGGTGCAATTAAGGGTAATAAGATCGATATACTTGTACAATCTGATTCCCAGGCTAGTAAGTGGGGCGTAAAGAAAGTGCGTATAAAAGTATTAAATTAAAAAAATTGTAAAATTAATCAAATGTTTTTTCACTAACTTTAGCTTTCCTGTTTTGACTGGCGGGAAAGCTTTTTTATCTTTATTTAGTAATTTTTATGTCTAAAAACAGATTGTGCCCTCTAGGCAGAATGCAAATACTTTGTCCATAGGTCAAGTGTTCACAATACATAACCGTGTATTCCTGTACAATCATACAGTGCAGTTGTAAAATGGTCTGAAGATAAGGTAGAAAAGAGGAGCCTTTTTGCAAATAAAAGAAATCATTGTGGTTGAAGGGAAAGATGATACAACTGCCATTAAAAGAGCTGTACAGGCAGATACTATAGAAACAAATGGTTCAGCAATTTCAGAAGAAACGCTGAAGCGAATTCAGCATGCACAGGATAAAAGAGGTGTAATTGTGTTTACTGATCCTGATTATCCGGGACGTCGAATTCGTGCAATTATAGAAGAACGTGTGAAAGGTGTTAAGCATGCCTTCTTACCAAAAGCAAAAACGATTGCCAAAAACGGTAAAGGGCTTGGAATTGAGCACGCAGCAGATGAGGATATACGTAAGGCACTACAACAGGTCTATACGCCGAATAGTGAAAAGCCAACTATTGATGATATAACGCTAGAGGATTTAATGACAGCACGTTTAATTGGACATCCTCAGGCAAAATTTCGTCGGGATCGTCTCGGGGAGCTGTTGAATATTGGCGCAACAAATGGTAAGCAGCTTCACAAAAGGCTGAAAATGTTTCAAATTACAGAACAGCAATTTGGTGCGGCTGTCGCACAGCTAGATCAGGAGGAAAACAATGCATAAGGATATTGCAACACCAATTAGAACGCAAGAAATTTTAAAAAAATATGGATTTTCATTTAAAAAAAGCTTAGGTCAAAACTTTTTAATAGACCCAAACATTTTAAGAAATATTGTTAGTCATGCAAATTTAACTGAAAATAGTGGTGCAATTGAAGTTGGTCCTGGCATTGGAGCATTAACAGAACACTTAGCTAGAAGTGCTAAAAAGGTAGTATCCTTTGAAATTGATCAGCGACTATTGCCTGTATTAGAAGATACATTAAGTCCATATAATAATGTAACGATTGTACATTCGGATATTTTAAAGGCAGATGTTGTTAAAGTAATTGAGGAAGAGATGCCGGGTATTGAGGATATTATGGTAGTAGCTAATTTGCCATATTATGTGACAACTCCGATTTTGATGAAATTGCTAAATGACCGCTTACCAATAAGAGGTTTTGTTGTCATGATGCAAAAGGAGGTTGCAGATCGTATAACAGCCAAACCAGGAACGAAAGAGTATGGTTCATTATCGATAGCAATTCAATATTATGTGAAGGCTGATATTGCCATGACCGTGCCAAAGACTGTATTCATGCCGCAGCCAAATGTAGATTCAGCGGTAATACGTCTAATTAAGCATGATGAACCCCCTGTAAAAGTGATTGATGAGGATTTTTTATTTGTCGTGACACGTGCATCCTTTGTGCAGCGAAGAAAAACAATCTTCAATAATTTGCAATCGGGTTTACCTAATGGAAAGCAATATAAAGAGAAAATTTTAGAGGCTTTAACAGCAGTAAATATAGAGCCGACTCGTCGAGGAGAAACACTTACCATTCAAGAGTTTGGGAAATTAGCGGATGCACTCTATCCGACATTTGTAAAGTAAGAAATTTTGTTAACATTTTTTCTTGTAAGTAAAAAAAACAGCATTTTTTATAAAAAATAAGTTGACAATATTTATTCAGGGCTGATAAAATATTATATTTTGTTGACATTTTTGGGCGAATCGCTTATACTAATCAATAGTGAGGTGTAAGCGAAAATGCCAAAAACTTTAGCGGACATTAAAAAGTCGTTGGATTGTCATTTGGGTAAACGTTTGCAGTTAAGAGCAAACGGAGGTCGCAAGAAAACGGTCGAGTGTGCAGGGATATTACGTGAAACATATCGTGCTATCTTTGTAGTTGAGCTTGATCAAGAGGACAATACGTGCAAGCGCGTATCGTATAGCTACACAGATATTTTAACTGAAGCAGTAGAGATTACTTTTTTAGACGAAGCAAAGGCTGCTGTCGCAAAATAGTTTCTAGTACTTATTTCTATATTCTGAAACACTCATGTATGTTAAAAACTGCATGAGTGTTTTGCGTTTTTCTGGACATACTAAATTCGTCAGTTGTTAAAGGAGGAGTTTATATGCCTAGAAAAGGTATCATGTCACCTCGATTAAAAGAAGAGATCGCAAAAGAGCTTGGATTTTATGATGTTGTGCAACGAGAGGGCTGGGGCGGCATTAAAGCTCGTGACGCCGGTAATATGGTCAAACGTGCCATAGAAATGGCTGAACGAGCAAGTAATGAGCAAGACCAAAATAAGTAGACTATTTTTGTTAAAATAGCCAACTTATAAAAAATAATTTCGTTTAGCAGGGATGAAATTTTTCTGCTAACACAACAACACAACTGACGAGAGAGAACCGTTACGCCAATTAGGGGTATACGGTTCTTTTTTTCCATTTTCGGGTTCCCATTATGGTAAAATAAAATGAATAATCTTGTACGTAAGATGAAAGGTTGTTGCGAAAGCGAAGAGCTAACGGAGCGCCAGCCAATAATTACGACAAAGCATAAATTGATAAGTGTAGCTATAAGGGAGGAAGAAAGATGCTTTATGTAAAGGCGCCTGCAAAAATAAATTTAACATTAGATGTACTTTATAAAAGACCAGATAATTATCACGAAGTAGAGATGGTCATGACAACTGTCGATTTAGCAGATCGTATTAGTTTGGAATCCCGAGAAGATGGCGTTATAGAAATAATTTCCACTGATAACTTTGTGCCGAATGATCACCGTAATTTTGCTTATCAGGCAGCGCGTCTAATTAAAGATACATACGGCATTGGACAAGGTGTATCCATTACTATAGAAAAAGAAATACCAATTGCAGCAGGTCTTGCAGGGGGCAGTAGTGATGCAGCTGCTACATTGAAGGGTTTAAATGAGCTATGGAATTTAGGGTTATCGATTGATGAATTAGCTGAACTTGGAGCAAAAATTGGATCAGATGTTTCGTTTTGTGTCTATGGCGGCACAGCATTAGCAACAGGGCGTGGAGAAAGGATCCAGGAATTACCACCACCCCCAAACTGTTGGGTAGTCTTAGCAAAACCAAAAATCGGTGTTTCAACTGCTGAGGTGTATGGGGGACTCAGAGTAGAAGGGTTAGAGCATCCAAATACCATGCAAATGATTCATGCTATAGAAACAGAGAATTATGAGCTTCTGTGTTCATCATTAGGAAATGTTTTAGAAACTGTAACATTTAAGCTGCACCCAGAGGTAGTCATGTTAAAAGAGCAAATGAGGCGCTTTGGTGCGGATGCAACATTGATGAGCGGAAGCGGTCCTACGGTATTTGGTCTAGTAGACAGCGAGGCTCGAGTAAGCCGCATTTATAATGGTTTACGTGGTTTTTGTGAAGAAGTATATGCTGTGCGTATTTTAGGTGAACGAAATACGCTTGCTTAAAACCGCAAATTTGTGTTAATTTTACCTATAAATATTCGTGTTTAGGAGAGGGTCGCATGAAATGGAAGCGTAGTGAACGACTAGTGGATATGACATATTATTTACTAGAACATCCACATCAGCTGATCCCGCTAACTTATTTTTCTGAATTATATCAATCTGCAAAGTCCTCCATTAGTGAAGATTTAACGATTGTAAAAGAAACTTTCGAAGAAAAAGGAATCGGGTTATTGATGACAGTACCGGGCGCTGCAGGTGGAGTGAAGTATATTCCTAAAATGTCCGAGGCTGAGGTACGTTTAGTGATTCAAGATTTAAAGGCAGAGCTTGAACATTCAGATCGTTTGTTACCAGGCGGTTATTTATTTATGACTGACTTACTCGGCAATCCAGATTTAATTAATCGAGTTGGAAAAGTCTTTGCATCGGCATTTGCTGATCAACAAATTGACGTTATTATGACTGTTGCTACAAAAGGAATTTCTATTGCACATGCTATAGCAAGACATTTAAATGTACCTGTTGTAGTAGTTAGAAGAGATAGTAAAGTAACAGAGGGTTCTACAGTCAGCATCAACTATGTTTCTGGTTCTTCCAGAAGAATTCAGACAATGGTATTATCAAAAAGAAGTATGAAGAGTGGACAACGTGTGCTAATTACTGATGACTTTATGAAAGTCGGTGGTACAATGAACGGCATGAAAAATTTATTAGAGGAATTTGATTGTCAGCTAGCAGGTATCGCCGTACTTGTAGAAGCTGAGCATGCAGATGAAACTTTAGTAGATGATTATTATTCGCTCGTTAAGCTTCATGAGGTCAATGAAAAAGATCGTACAATTGCATTAAGTGAAGGTAACTATTTTTCTAAAAGGGGACATGATAAATGAAAGTAGTAGCAACAACAAATGCACCAGCAGCAATCGGACCATATTCGCAAGGAATTATAATAAACGGTATGTTTTACAGCTCTGGTCAAATCCCGTTAATGGCAGCTGGTGAATTGGTAGAGGGTGATATTACAGTTCAAACAAACCAAGTGTTTGCTAATTTAAAAGCAGTTTTAGAAGCTGCTGGAACATCTTTAGATCATGTTGTGAAAACAACAGTTTTTATGAAGGACATGAATGATTTCGTGGCAATGAATGAGGTATACGCAAGTCACTTCGGTAATCATAAACCTGCTCGCTCTGCTGTAGAGGTTGCACGCCTTCCAAAGGATGTAAAAGTGGAAATTGAAGTTATTGCCATTGTTAAATAAGTAAAACTCGCTAAAAGAACAATCTTTTAGCGAGTTTTTTTTAGGGCTGACAAACAATTGTCAAAATTTACGTAAATTAGAGAAAATATTATATTAATAAGTATTCAAATTTTTTAGAAAATTTGATAGACTATGAAAAGGAAAATATTCGGTAATTAAGAATATTATATTTTCATTTAGGCATCTAAGAAGAGAGGTGGTGAGAAAATGGAAGTTACTGATGTAAGATTACGTCGTGTTCAGACGGATGGTCGCATGCGTGCGATTGCTTCCATTACACTCGACAATGAGTTTGTAGTTCACGATATTCGAGTAATTGATGGAAATACTGGATTATTTGTGGCTATGCCAAGTAAACGAACGCCAGACGGTGAATTTAGAGATATTGCGCATCCGATTAATTCGACTACTCGTAATAAAATTCAGGAAATTATTTTAAACGAGTATCACAATTCAAGCGAATCAGAAGAGGCCGATAAAGCTGAAGAATTAGAAGGAATTGGCGTTTAGCAAGAAAAATATTATTGTTATCAAAGTACAGGCTGTGAAAAGTTTAGAGCAATCTAAAAGTCAAATGATTTGTTAAATTTCTAAAAATTTTCAAATTTAAGGTACTTTTGACAAAAATAAATATTAAGAGCTCTTCTTATTCGGAGAGTTCTTTTTATTTTGGAAGTAAGAGAAAAATAGTAGTTTATGGACATACATACAAACAATCGAGCATAAGGTGCATTTCATTTCGGAATTCATCTTTTTGTCAAGTCTACACACCTTGAAAATAGATGAATTTTGCTATATAGTCATAAGAGAAAATGAGCGTATTGGAGGACTTACAGATGAGCAACGTTTTTGCTGTCATTTTGGCTGCAGGTCAAGGTACACGTATGAAGTCCAAATTATATAAAGTGCTCCATCCAGTATGTGGGAAACCTATGGTTCAACATGTGGTGGATCATATTCAAACGTTAGATGTAAATCGCATCGTAACAGTTGTAGGACATGGTGCAGAAAAAGTACAACAACAGCTTGGCGATAAAAGTGAGTATGTTTTACAAGCTGAACAACTAGGTACTGCACACGCTGTTCAGCAGGCAGAGGCTATTTTAGGTAGTGAAGAAGGGACAACATTAGTTGTCTGTGGTGATACACCGCTTATTCGCCCTGAAACAATGCAAGCTTTATTTGAGCATCATCAAACAAAGGGTGCCAAGGCAACAATTTTAACTGCACTTGCAGATAATCCAACAGGTTATGGTCGTATTTTACGCGGCGACAATGGACAAGTGGAGCAAATTGTTGAGCAAAAGGATGCTTCTACAGAGCAGCAATTAGTAAAAGAAATAAATACAGGCACATACTGTTTTGATAACAAAGCGTTATTTGAGACGTTAAAGCTTGTGAAAAATGACAATGCTCAAGGTGAATATTATTTACCTGATGTTATTGAAATATTACAAAAGCAAGGCGAGATTGTTGAAGCGTATGTAACGGAAGATTTCGAGGAAACACTCGGTGTCAATGATCGTGTTGCTCTATCACAAGCAGAGACATTAATGCGTACAAGAATTAATGAGCAGCATATGCGTAATGGTGTATCTATCATTAATCCAGAGGCAACGTATATTAGTGCAGATGCTGTGATTGGCCGTGATACTATTATTCAACCAGGCTCTATGATTGAAGGGAAGACAATTATTGGAGAGGATTGTCTAATTGGTCCTAACTCACAAATTATAGATAGCCGCATTGGTAATCGTACAACAGTGCATTCTTCTGTTGTGCGTGAAAGCGCTGTAGCAGAAGACACAGCGATTGGACCATTCGCAAATATTCGACCACTTTCTGATATTGGTAGCCATGTGAAAATTGGTAACTTTGTAGAAGTGAAGAAAAGTAAGCTTGGGGATGACACAAAAGTATCGCATTTAAGCTATATTGGCGATGCGGAAATTGGCAACAATGTTAATATTGGTTGTGGTTCCATTACTGTCAACTATGACGGAAAAAACAAGTTCCAAACAATTATTGAAGATGATGTATTTGTAGGATGTAATACCAACTTAGTAGCACCAGTGAAAGTTGGAAAAGGTTCATTTATTGCAGCAGGTTCTACAATTACAAAAGAAGTTCCTGAAGACGCACTTGCTATTGCACGTGCAAGACAAGAAAACAAACCGAATTATGTAAGCAAATTAAATTCAAAATAATTATCAACTAAACAGGAGGCCATCATGCCGTATCATTATGCAAACTCACAATTAAAAATATTTTCACTTAATTCTAATAATCCACTTGCTCAAGAAATCGCGCAAGAAATGGGTGTTGAATTAGGGAAATCTTCTGTTAAGCACTTCAGCGATGGAGAGATTCAAATTAGCATTGAAGAAAGTATTCGTGGTTGTGATGTGTTTATCGTGCAGTCTACTTCTGCACCTGTAAACGAACATTTAATGGAGCTTTTAATTATGGTGGATGCAGTTAAACGCGCATCTGCTCGTACAGTAAACGTTGTAATGCCTTATTATGGATATGCACGTCAAGACCGTAAAGCAAAGGCACGTGAGCCAATTACAGCTAAATTAGTGGCTAACTTACTTGAAACTGCTGGTGCAACACGTGTTATCGTATTGGATCTACACGCACCTCAAATTCAAGGATTCTTTGATATCTTGATTGACCACTTAATGGCGGTACCTTTATTATCTGATTACTTCAAATCAAAAGGTATTCCAGCGGATGAAATTGTAGTAGTTTCTCCAGACCACGGTGGTGTAACACGTGCTCGTAAAATGGCAGAACGTTTAAAAGCACCGATTGCAATTATTGACAAACGTCGTCCAAAACCAAACGTTGCAGAAGTAATGAACATTGTTGGTAATGTTGATGGTAAAGTGGCAATCTTGATTGATGATATTATTGACACTGCGGGTACGATTACGATTGGTGCAGATGCATTACGTGCTGCTGGCGCAAAGGAAGTTTATGCTTGCTGCTCTCACCCAGTACTGTCTGGTCCAGCTATCGAACGTATCGAAAATTCTGCAATCAAAGAATTAGTTGTAACAAATACAATTCAGCTGGCTGAAGAGAAAAAATCACCAAAAATTACAGAGCTTTCAGTAGCTAAATTAATGGCTGATGCAATTTCTCGTGTTTATGAAAACAAATCTGTAAGTACTCTATTCGATTAATAAATATATGGCTAAATAAAGAACAAATCTATCTTTACAGGTAGATTTGTTTTTTTATAGGTCTCTTTTGTGTGAATTTTCTTATAAAAGGGTATAATGGTAATTGTGACTTAATAATATTTCACGACTTATAAAGATAGAAGTGAATATTATTATAGCCTTCAACAATTGTCATGCGTATCCTTTTGAGGTGTAGTGACATTTGTAGTAAGGCGTAAATAATTTTTCTTAGAAGGGGAAGATATAGATATGAGTACAGTATTAAGTGTTACAAAGCGCGAAGCTGGGCATCGTTCGACTTTAACCCAACTTAGAAAAGGGGGAGCCATTCCTGCGGTTATTTACGGCTATAATTTAGTTTCAACCCCAATTTCTATTTCAGCGAAAGAATTTAAAAAATCTATTCAAAAAAATGGACAAAACAGTGTGTTCTCGATGGAGTTAGAAGGGAAAAAGGTAAATGTTGTGGTGTCAGAGATCCAGCAGTGCTCTTTAAGAGATGAAGTGAACCATGTAGACTTTTTAGCCATTAATATGTCTGAAGCGTTAGAAGCGGATGTCCCTATTAAACTAGTTGGTGAGTCAATTGGTGTCAGTGAAGGTGGCATTTTGATGCAGCCTAACTTAGAGATAAAAATTAAAGTGAAACCGGCTGACTTGCCTGAAGCAATTGAAATTGATATTACGAATCTTAAAATTGGCGAAACCATCACGGTAGCTGATATTCGTGAGACTATTAGTTTTGATGTTGTTAGTGAAGATGATCATATCTTGGTCACACTTATGGCTCCAGTTGCTATTGAAACTACCGAAGAAGAACAATAATAACAATATATTGCAAAGGCTATTAAAGAGGCTACATCTCTTTAATAGCCTTTTTGGTTTAAATAATTTTTATGCAAGAATGTACGAAATGCTTTCTTAGTGTACGATATGGTAAAATAATGACTATTAGATGGAAAAGAAGAGAGGTACTTATGAAAATTATCGTTGGTTTAGGGAACCCAGGTAAACCTTATGAGCATACAAGACATAATATTGGCTTTGATATTATTGATGCGATAGCTGAAAAATGGGGTACACCTTTAACAAATTCAAAGTTTAATGGTATGTATGCAACTGTACATCGTCCAGAAGGAAAGGTTCTACTTGTTAAGCCTTTAACATATATGAATTTATCAGGGGAATGTGTTGGGCCTCTTATGAATTACTTTGATATTGATGTGGAAAACTTAATTGTCATCTATGATGATTTAGATTTAGAAACAGGTAAATTACGCCTTCGTCAAAAAGGAAGTGCGGGTGGACATAACGGAATTAAATCATTGATTCAACATTTAGGCACGCAAGAGTTTAATCGTATCCGTGTTGGTGTGAGTCGCCCTCCCGCTGGTATGAAGGTCGCAGATTATGTGTTGTCAAAATTTTCGAAAGAAGACCAAGCTGCCATTGAAAACACTGTTGAGAAGTGTGTAAATGCAGTTGAAGCATCTCTTTCAAAGCCATTTCTTGATGTCATGAATCATTTTAACGGATAGCCAAATAAAAACGGCTATAAGTTTCAATTTTTTGTGGATGTAAGTGTCATAGGCAGTATTCTTGATAGTCTCCAACACAATGCTAAGATTATTCATTTTTTAAGTCAAAGAAATAAAACATTCATGCTTAGTGATTATTGAGTAGTGCATAATCCTTTTTAGAAATGTCTATACTTTAAGTAGTAAGCTGCTTAAAGGAGGATGATTTGGAGATGTCAGTTCGCTATCGATGTCGGCATTGTGAAGTAGAAATAGGGACACTCCCATTTGATGCAGATGATACAATTCGAAAGCTGCATATTTTCGAAATGGGAGAAGCAGATGATTATGTTGAGAAAGATCAACATGGACATACAACTGTGCACTGCATATGTGAGCAATGTGAGGATTCGCTGAGACAATATCCAGATTATCATGCACTCAATAAATGGATTCAATAATTGGAGAGATGCTTTGGCGCACATTGTGTGCGTTCAAAGCTTTTTCCGTTTAACAAATGACAAAAATTGATACGTATTATCGTACTAGATTCATAGTATATAGCGATAGAAATACGCGCTGAAAGGAGCTTTTGACTGTGGAAGTTTTACGACAGTTAGTGTCGCAGGACAAACATATCACATCATTTTTACAGGAGATTCAGATCGGTCAAACTGTATCACAGCTTATTACAGGACTAACAGGAAGCGCACGCCCAGTAATGGTCGATGCGTTATTCGAATATGTACAAAAACCGATCTATATAATTTCTCCTAATTTATTGCAGGCACAAAAGATGGTTGATGAGCTTGCTGGTATTTTAGGAGAAAAATATGTTCATTATTATCCTGCTGATGAGTTTATTGCTGCAGATTTGTCTGTAGCATCACCTGAATTACGTGCAGAACGTATTGCTACACTCGATTGTCTAGCTAGAGGTGAAAAGGCTGTTTATGTAATACCAGTTGCAGGCTTACGCAAAATGATGCAGCCAAAAGAACATTGGCTACAATACTTTTTACAAACTGCAGTAGGTGAAGATATTCAAATTGATGAATGGCTACAAACATTAGTGGGAATGGGATATGTCCGTAATTCAATGGTAACAACACCTGGAGAATTTGCATTACGTGGCGGAATTTTAGATATTTATCCTCCTTATTTAGAGTCCCCAATTCGTATTGAGTTATTCGATACAGAGGTGGATTCGATTCGAACATTTTCAGCAGATGATCAGCGATCCATTGATAAATTACAAAAAATTCGAATCCTTCCTGCGTCAGAAGTGATTTTAACGAAGGAAGAAAGGGTGGCATTGGCTGATCGCTTAGAAGCCGCTTTAGCAACAAGCTTAAAGAAGGTTAAAAAACAGGAGACAAAAGAGCTACTGTTTCAGCATATTCAATATGATATTGAATTGTTACAGCAGGGTAATTTACCTGATTATGTAAATAAGTATGGTTCGTTGTTGTATGAGAAAACAGCCTATCTCGGTGACTATTTTGCTCATAATGGAATCGTGTTATTTGATGAGCTTGGTCGTATTCAAGAAGTTATGGATGCTTGGGAACGAGAAGAGGATGAATGGTTTTTATCGTTAATTGAAGAAGGTAAAATGGTTCACGATGTAAAGCCAGCTTTCTCCTTAAAAGAAATTTTGGCAATGCTGTCTCAACAAAAATTGTATTTCTCATTATTTTCTCGAACATTTGCAGGTGTAACATTTAATAAGACAACGAATTTTTCTTGTAAACCAATGCAACAGTTTCATGGGCAAATGTCATTGTTACAAAGCGAAGTTGAACGTTGGTTACTTGGTAAATTTACAGTACTCATCGTTGCCCGAGATAAAGAGCGTGTTAAACGCGTTCAGCAAATGCTAGAGGAATATGATATTTATGCAGTAAGTGGTAAGCCTACAGAACCGGGTATTTATATTGTAGACGGTACACTTTCTAGCGGTTTTGAGCTCCCTCTGCAACGCTTAACAATTGTGACAGAGGATGAGCTTTTTAAGCAGCAGGTCAAGAAAAAAGCACGCTCTCAAAAGATGACCAATGCAGAACGTATTAAAAGCTATACAGAAATTAAACCTGGTGACTACGTTGTCCATGTTCATCATGGTATTGGGAAATATATAGGTGTAGAAACCTTAGAGGTAAATGGTACACATAAAGATTATTTACACGTTCGCTACCGAGCTGATGATAAATTATATGTTCCGGTAGAGCAAATTGACTTGATTCAAAAATATGTGGCATCTGAAGACCGTGAACCGAAGCTACATAAACTTGGTGGGGCAGAATGGAAAAAGACCAAAGCTAAGGTATCCTCAGCTGTGCAAGATATTGCTGATGATTTGATTAAGCTCTACGCGAAGCGTGAAGCTGAGAAGGGACATCCATTTGCTCCAGACAACGATGATCAACGTAATTTTGAAGCTTCCTTCCCTTATGAGGAAACGGAGGATCAATTACGTTCCATTATTGAAGTAAAGCGTGATATGGAGCGTGAACGCCCTATGGATCGTCTTGTTTGTGGCGACGTGGGCTATGGTAAAACAGAGGTAGCTATTCGAGCTGCATTTAAAGCGATACAGGATGGAAAACAAGTGGCCTTTCTTGTGCCAACAACTATTTTGGCTCAGCAACATTACGAAACAATTCGTGAGCGTTTCCAGGACTTTGCGATGAATGTCGGTCTCCTATCACGCTTCCGTACAAAAAAGGAGCAAACAGCTACGTTAAAGGGATTAAAGGAAGGGCAAATTGATATTGTTATAGGTACACACCGAATTTTATCGAAAGATTTAACGTTCCAAGACCTTGGACTGCTTATTGTCGATGAGGAGCAGCGTTTTGGTGTCACACATAAGGAAAAGATTAAACAGTTAAAAACAAATGTAGATGTCTTAACACTTACGGCTACCCCAATTCCAAGAACACTTCATATGTCGATGGTAGGTGTCCGTGATTTATCTGTCATTGAAACACCACCAGCTAATCGTTTCCCTGTACAAACGTATGTAATGGAACATAGTGGTGCGTTAGTACGTGAAGCCATTGAACGAGAAATGGCGCGTGGAGGGCAAGTATTCTATTTATACAATCGAGTAGAGGATATGGCTCGAAAGGTTGAAGAAATTCAAGTCCTTGTTCCAGAAGCACGCGTAGGACACGCACATGGTAAGATGACAGAATCAGAGCTAGAATCGGTGATATTAGCCTTTTTAGAAGGTGACTATGATGTCCTTGTAACAACGACTATCATTGAGACGGGCGTTGATATACCAAATGTGAATACATTGATTGTGCATGATGCTGACCGAATGGGCTTGGCACAGCTCTATCAATTGCGAGGACGTGTAGGTCGTTCCAATAGAGTAGCATATGCATATTTTATGTATCAACGTGATAAGGTTTTAACAGACGTGGCGGAGCAGCGATTACAGGCAATTAAAGAGTTTACAGAGCTTGGATCAGGCTTTAAAATTGCGATGCGAGATTTATCTATTCGAGGTGCTGGGAACTTATTGGGGGCTCAGCAGCACGGCTTTATCGATTCAGTAGGCTTTGATTTATATTCACAAATGCTGGAAGAAGCAATTGCAGAGCGTCAAACAGGTGTGAAAAAAGAAGAAAGACCTGATATTGAAATTTTATTAAGCGTTGATGCATATATCCCAGATGTATACATTCCAGATGGCTATCAAAAAATTCAAATGTATAAACGTATTAAAGCAATGGATCAGGTGGAAGAATATCATGAAATCATTGAGGAATTAGAAGACCGATTTGGAGATCTTCCGATTGAAACGGAGCGGTTACTAAAAATTGCACGTATGAAGGTATGGGGCTTAAATGCCGGTGTATTATCAGTAAAGGAAAAGCAAAAAATTATTACGATTTTATTATCAGAAGAAGGTACGGCAAATGTCGATGGTGGTAAAATTGTAGAGCAATCCATGAAATTTGAACGTGCTGTTGGCTTCGGCATGGATAATATGCAATTGAAATTAACAATTGATGAACGAAAGTGTGGAAAATATCAGCCTTTTGATATTTTAGAAGAGATGATGCAAATGATCTCTAATGCAAAAAAACAACCTTAAAAGAAAGGCTGATTGTATCTTACATAGGATAACGATCAGCTTTTCTTTTTATATTTTGAGATCAAAATTTAATTACTCAATAAATTTTTTCAGTAATCACTAATAGAAATTTATTCAATTGGTTATTCTAAATTTAAGTTGATTAAGGTTAAATTCTACACACAAATAGCCTTTATAGCATGATTTTTAAGGTTTTTGAAAAATATTGTTGGTTGTGAAATCCTTTTTCTTCAGTTTTTGCATAGATTGTTTCATAAAAAACCATACTATATTTGAATAAAAATTTCATTGTAGCGAAAGCGAGGCATTAAGAATGAAGGCAACAGGAATTGTTCGTCGTATTGATGATTTAGGGCGTGTGGTTATTCCAAAAGAAATTCGTAGGACGCTACGTATTCGTGAGGGTGACCCGCTAGAAATTTATACAGATCGTGAAGGCGAAGTCATTTTAAAGAAATATTCTCCTATTAATGATTTGGGGGAATTTGCAAGAGAGTATGTGGAAACATTGTATGAAACGTTAGGTACTCCAGCGTTTGTAACCGATCGAGATGAAGTAATTGCTGTCTCAGGTATCGGTAAAAAAGAGTACATTAATCGTCGTATTACTTCCTTTGCAGAAGGATTTATGGACGAGCGTTCAACAAAAATAGAGAAAATGGAAACAACTATCGAGATTGTCCCTGGACAATATGAGCAAGTAAAGTCATATTGTGCAACGCCTATAATGGTAAATGGTGATCCTATTGGCTGTATTATCGTTTTATCAAAGGTACACTTTGTAGGTGAAGTAGAAGTAAAAGTTGTCGAAACGGCTGCAAACTTCTTAGCTAAACAAATGAATACTTAGTTGAAATTAAAAGTTATTGTGCTGCCTTTTTGAGGCTGTACAATAACTTTTTTACATAGTCCTTATGTCGATAATAAAAAGAGATGCTATAGGGCGCGTCAAACTTTTGAGATATGCTATACTATTGGCATTGTTAAAGAAGGAAAGAGGGCAATTTATGTCGGAACGTTTTGGCATGAAAAGCTACATGAAGGGTGCGGCCCTGCTTACAATTGCAGCACTTATAGTTAAGGTTCTTAGTGCAATTTATCGTGTGCCTTTTCAAAATCTTGTTGGGGATGAAGGCTTTTATATTTACCAGCAAGTATATCCAGTCATTTCTATTTTTGTCGTATGGACATCTAGTGGCTTTGCAGTAGCCATTTCTAAGATGCTTGCAGATAATGATTGTATAGTAGATCCACTGGAGCGAAATAAAAAACGAAACAGTATTATACGTATTGTTTTTAGATATCTAACTGTATTATCATTGCTGTTCTTTGCAGCTTTGTTTGGTGAAGCAGATATGATTGCACAGTTTATGGGTGATGCCCAGCTAGCACCTTTAATACGGACAGGTTCATTTATAGTACTTGTTATGCCAGCTCTTGCCGTTATTAAAGGAGGCTTCCAATCAAGAGGGATTATGGAGCCAATAGCTTATGCACAGGTGCTTGAGCAAACTGTCAGAGTATCTGTTATTTTAGCAGGTACATTTATGATAATGGCAACGACAAAATCGCTATACGGTGCTGGACAGATGGCTATTATAGGTACAGTCGTTGGTGAAGTTGTTGGTTTTATTGTGTTAGCATTTATCTTTAAAAAAAGATTTGGACTAGTGAAAAATAAGAAATTACAGCAGCATTATGCAGGCTATCCAATTATTAAAGAGGTCACACTACTCAGTTTAAGTGTTAGTATGAGTGGCTTGTTATTGCTTGGCTATCAGTTAGTTGATTCCTTTACAATTTATTCGTTGTTATTAGATAGTGGCATGGACCAAACAATGGCGAAGGAAACAAAAGGTATTTATGATCGAGGTCAGCCTTTGGTACAGTTAGGCGTCGTCATTGCATCTTCACTTTCATTGGCAATCGTGCCACTTGTCGCACATATGTCTAAAAAGCATGAAGGTCGTAATGCCATTCCGTTTATACAGCTAACATATAGAGCATCTGTGCTATTTGGAGGAGCAGCATCTTTAGGTTTAGTACTAGTTATGCCTTATATTAATGAAATGCTCTTTAAAACGGATGTACTGTCAGAAGTACTCATGGTATATGTGTTACAAATCGTCCCTTTGTCAATTATTTTGACGTTCACAGCTATTTTGCAAGGCTATGGAAAATTAAAAAGGCCAGCTATATTTTTATTGGTTGGTTTTATCCTAAAAATAATATTGAATGTGCTGACTATTCGTTTGTTTGGCGTTTTAGGTGCAGCCATTGCTAACAATACAGGGTTATTGTTCACAGCCCTAATGCTAGTTTTCTATTTGAAGAAAATGACAGCAGTGCAATTAGCACCTAGTAGCTTTTATAAAAAATTTGGCATTGCAGCAATCTCTATGACGGCTGTAGTAATACTTTGGCTACAACTTGTACCAGAACTGCTACATCCTTATTTATCGCCTCGAATGGTGGCGGTGATAGCAGGTTTCTCAGCAGTGAGTATCGGTGCATTTGTGATGATGACAGTGATTGCTAAGCTACGAGTATTAGCAGAAAAAGAATGGTATTTACTACCGTTTGGACGTAGAATGGCTGTTTATCAATTATGGTTAAATCGGAAAAAGTAGGTGGATTAATTGAAAACTTTAACAGTGATTGGCTTAGGTGCAGGGGATTTTGATCAGCTGCAAATGGGTGTTTATAAAAAATTAAAGGCGGCACAAAAATTATTTGTTCGCACGGTGGATCATCCCGTACTCGAGGCATTGTCAGCAGAGGGCTTACAGTTTGAAAGCTTTGATGCTGTGTATGAAAAACATAGTTCATTCCAGCCTGTGTATGAGGAAATTGTAGAAAAGCTTGTCCAAGCAACAGCATTTGCTGATGTTATGTACGCTGTTCCAGGGCACCCACTTGTTGCTGAGCAGACGGTTCAATTACTGATTGCTGCTTCAGATGAAGGAAGAATAAATTTAGTCATTGAGGGCGGACAAAGCTTTTTAGACCCAATCTTTGGAGCGTTAAAAATTGACCCAATTGAGGGTTTTCAATTGCTTGATGGTACTAGCTTTACTATGCATGACATTAACATGCGTCAGCATATTTTAATTGCCCAAGTATATGACACATTCAGCGCCTCTGAAGTAAAGCTTACATTAATGGAAAAATATGATGATGAATACCCTGTTACGGTGGTTACAGCCGCAGGATCATCACAGGAAAAATTGATAACAGTACCACTTTATGAGCTTGATCAAAGTGTAGAGGTGAATAATTTAACAACGGTTTATGTACCACCTGTAAAATCACAGGAAGAGGCATTGCGAGATTGGTCAACATTCAGGCAAATTATCGCTGTTCTAAGAGGTCCAAACGGCTGTCCTTGGGATCAAAAGCAAACACATGAGTCCCTGAAAAAATATTTACTAGAAGAAGCTCATGAATATTTGGCGGCTGTGGATGCAGAGGATGACTTTGCTATGATTGAGGAGCTTGGAGATGTACTATTACAAGTATTTTTACATGCGCAAATAGGAGAAGATCAGGGTTACTTTACATTGGAAGACGTTTTAGCTTCCATTAGTGAAAAGATGATTCGTCGCCATCCACATGTTTTTGGAGATGTTTCAGTAGAAGATGCGGAAGATGTCGTAGCCAATTGGGAAGCTATAAAAGCACAGGAGAAGGGTGTGAGCGATAAGCCACTATTGGAAGAAGAATATAGGTCATCGTCTGCCCTTCAAACAGCTTTAAATTATCAAAAAAGAGCAGCAAAAGTAGGTTTCGACTGGCCCGATGTGGATGGTGCATGGGATAAGTTTTCAGAGGAATGGCAGGAATTTCGTCATGAAGTAACAAAAGGTACAAATGCGTCACGTCTTGATGAGTTTGGAGATGTATTATTCACACTTGTAAATTTAGCACGTTTTTATAAACTATCTCCTGAAGAGGCAATGTTACATGCAAATGAGAAGTTTGCGAGACGATTTGGTTATGTTGAAAAAAGGGTAAAAGAAAGTGGAAAGCCTTTTTCTGATTATACTTTAGAACAATTAGATGCTTTCTGGAATGAAGCTAAGCGAAAAGAAAAGGAGTAAAATATGAGATTAGATAAATTTTTAAAAGTATCCCGTTTAATTAAGCGCCGTACACTAGCGAAAGAAGTGGCGGACCAAGGTCGTATTACGATAAATGGAAAGATCGCAAAAGCAAGTAGTACAGTAAAAGCTGGTGATGAGCTAGCTATTCGTTTTGGGCAAAAAGTTGTCACTGCACGTGTAGATGAATTGCGGGACACTGTGAAAAAAGAAGACGCTGCAAAAATGTTTACGATTTTAAAAGAGGAGCGTTTGGATAAAATAGAGCCAGAGTTCATTGATGAGGAAGATTAATTGAATATAAGCAGTTACTTTTTCTGAATTCCTTCTTAGCAATCAAAGCAAAAGGAGTAGATAACTTTAATAAAGTTGTCATGCTTTGGAGGTTGTCCGCATAAAGTGAACAGAAGCTAGGACGACTAAAGGAGGAAGAAAATGACGCTACATCAAGAAAGTAATCGTTACACAATTCCATCTGGAGAACATATTTTAACGATTCGTAATCGTAAAAGAATGGACATGACTTCTGTAAAATCAATTGAACGCTTTGATCAGGAAGAATTTTTCATTAAGACGTCCCAAGGGCATTTGTTAATCCGTGGAGAGGAACTGCATATCGTTCATTTAGATGTTGATAAAGGACTATTGACACTTGAAGGAACTGTAAAGACCTTACAGTATGACGAGGAAGAAAGTGGCTTCTCGAAAGGTTTCCTTCATAAATTGTTTGGATGATTGTTAGTGAACAATTTGTTCAGCTATTAGTCATGGTATTGAGCGGTATAGCAGTTGGGTTTATAATTGATAGTGTTAGGCTCATTGTTTTTTCAACTCCAAAAAGGTCAAGCTTTCGAAAGTGGATGATGGTATTTGAATTACTCACTTGGATTCTACTAGGAGGGCTGACGTATTATTTATTATTTTGGCTAAAAGATGGCGCTTGGCGGGCTTATGACCCGCTGGCGCAGATTGCCGGAATCTTTTTGTATCAAACGTTTTTTCAAACTTTTTTACGTTTCATTGCAAGGATTTTGGTAAATATAACATGGAGACCCTTCTGGTTCATCTTACGATTAATTATCACCATTATTCGACAAATTTTGAAAATAATTATAAACATTTTTGTGTTTGTTTTAAGACCTTTTGTCAAAATTTATTCGTATTTGTCCAACACTTTTTTAAAAAAATTTAGTTTTATCAAGTATAATAAGAAACAACAATAATTTTCGGAGGTGCGGGCATGACTAAACGTCATTCATCAAATGATGACCAACAAAACTTTACTAAACTTGATAATGACTATGTCCGTAACACGGATAAAGCTATTAATCGTAAAAAACAAGCTCGTAAACGAAAAATACGCCGAATTGTCTTTTTTGCGATTGTACCAGTCGTTATTATTGCTTTTCTCGTTAATATACTTTTCCATCAAAATGAAGTTTTGGCTGAAAAAGAGAAGAAAAGGGACGAAGCGAATCAGCATCTTACAGAAATAAAAAATGAACGGGATTCATTAAATCTTAAAATTAAGCAATTAGAAGATGATGAATATATCGCAAAGATGTTACGTAAAGAGTATTTCTTATCCGAAAAAGGAGAAATAATTTTCATTATTCCAGAAAAGAAGGATAAAAAAGACGACTGAAGAGCTATGTATTGTTGACACTCTTTTATTGTTATATATAATGAAAAGAGAAACTTATTGTAGTAAAAAGTTTGATTAAATTGATTACATGGCTCAAAAGAGTCGCTTAATTTTTAAGGAGGAGCATTTTTTTTATGTCAATTGAAGTAGGCAGCAAGGTACAAGGTAAAGTAACAGGAATCACAAATTTTGGAGCATTCGTTGAGCTGCCAGATGGCAAAACAGGCTTAGTTCACATCAGTGAAGTTGCTGACAATTATGTAAAAGATATCAATGAGCATCTAAAAGTTGGAGATGAAGTTGAAGTAAAAGTGATGAATGTTGAAGCGGACGGAAAGATTGGTCTTTCAATTCGTAAAGCAAAGCCTCAAGTTGAGAGACCAGAGCGCCCTCAACGCCCACGTCGTGACAATCGTTCTAACGATCGTAACGAGCGCCACCAGCCAAAAGAGAATTTTGAGCAAAAAATGGCACGTTTCTTAAAAGATAGTGATGAGCGTCTAGCAACGCTTAAACGTGCTACAGAGTCAAAACGCGGTGGTCGCGGAGCTAGAAGAGGGTAGTTTGCTGACTGTTTTAATCGTAGAAAAAGTGTATGAAATAGAGTTGGGATTAGCTTTCTGAAAGAGCTAATCCTTTTTTTATTAGTTTTAAAAAAGAATCCATTATCTTATAAAAATGATGGATTACTTCCTCTACGAAAAAAATTAGTGCAAACTACAAGAATAAATAAGCTACACCCGCATCTATTCCTCTATAACGATTAGTTACTGATTTTTTATAACGTTGAAGTTGGTCTTTTTTTCTTTTTAAGTGTTGATACGGTTGTTTCTTCTACAGTAGTCTCAGAGGATTTAACAGTTGGCCTTACTATCATTTTTATAAGTAACAGTACACCGTAAACACTTATGGCTAGTCCAGTGAGGAGTAAAAATATCTGTACGACAAATGGTAAATTAATAAGGATGGATATGAGAATAATCATAGAGCCGCTACCACAAATCAAGGCGGCTTTTGTTAATGATCCCAAAGGATTAACCTCCTAATAACATGTTCTTTTTTCTATATAGTATGCCATATTATTAGTAGGCAAGGATAGAGAAAAAAGCAATCTCTGTAATTCCGATGTAAATACATGGCTTTTAGATTCCAGTTTTTCAAGTCCCAAAAAGGCGTCTCAGATTATTTTCTGAGACGCCTTTTTATGATGACCCCTACGGGATTCGAACCCGTGTTACCGCCGTGAAAGGGCGGTGTCTTAACCACTTGACCAAGGGGCCTCTCTATGGTGGCGGCCGAGGGGATCGAACCCCCGACCTTACGGGTATGAACCGTACGCTCTAGCCAGCTGAGCTAGGCCGCCAAAAATATATGGAGCGGAAGACGAGGTTCGAACTCGCGACCCCCACCTTGGCAAGGTGGTGTTCTACCACTGAACTACTTCCGCAAACTGCTCTAAGCGACAAGTTAAATAATACAAGCCTTTGTCACTAGTGTCAAGTAGCTTTATAAAAAATATTAATAAAAATACATCCAATGTAATTTTAAAAGTGGGAAATTTAGCAAATATTTTGTTCTTAAGTAGAAACTTATCAGCGCAAGCTTTGACCATTATTTTTATGACGAAAAGTGGAAATACATTAAAGATAAAAAACAATTGAGGTATCTAATCCTATGGTTGCTAATATTTACAGATCTAAAAACAATTTGTGATGACGATTTAATTTTATAAAAAAACAAATTAATATTTAAGTAGCTGAAATTTTTGTAGAGATTGCTGCCAATTCTCGTATTTATGCATATGTATTCGTCGAAATTTTTAAAATATTTCCTGTCACCGTCAGACAATCTTTCCAAGCATAATTTCTTATAATAGCCGAAAGTGTGGAAAGGGGATAGTGAAATGACAAGTATTGAGTGGTTTGACACAGCGAACGTAGCTGACCATAAACTAGGAGTGAAAAAAAGGCAGTTGCTTATTGGCTCTTTATTTTTTATAACATCCTTTTTTTTAGCTCAGTCTGTTGTATTTGAAGCAGCTGTACCTTTCTCGGTTCCTTTTTGGGCAATTATACGAACGAAGTATAAGGAATATGCTAAATATGTTTTAATTGGTGGTTTAATTGGTGGATTCTTTCTTGGGTTTGGACAAGTTGTTATATTAGCCTTTCAAATTGCCATGTATGAATGTATCATGCGTTTTCGGTACTGGAAGCTCCCCAAAAGTATTGCAGTTGCATTAGCTATATTGCTTGTTCAAATGATATGGCAAGGGGTTATGTATCAGGGCTTGCCTCCTGTGCTTGTACAATTTTATGTTGGCTGTGAAGTTGCATTAGCGCTTATTATGACTCTTTTTATGCAAGTCCTTTTTGTTAATTCCTATGAATGGTTTACGAGTCATTGGACATACGAAAAGCTTGGTTCTGGGCTAGTAGTTTTTGCCGCCATGCTTACAGGGATGCAAACAGTTGTTATTAGTTATTTTTCTCTGCCCATTTTCTTATTGCAGCTCTTTATATGCTTTGGTGCATTAGTGGGAAGTGTACCGTTAGCAACTGTAATTGGAGCAGTGCTTGGAACGCTCATTGGCGTTGCAAAGCTGTCTTTTACGGGTATGCTTTCGGTAGCAACATTAACTGGATTGTGTGCAGGAATGGGGGCTCGGGCAGGAAGATTTGGAGTGGCGGCTGGTAGCATCTTGCCTAGTGTATTTTTTCTATTTTACGACGCAACATTACCATTAGATAGCGTTTATTTTACATCCATTACTGTAGGGAGTATAGCTTTTCTAACCATTCCCAAAAAGTATTCTGATAAGGTGAGGGACAAGCTGTTTCCACAACGCGAGGAGATACTGCTCGCCCGTCAAAATTGGTTGACTGAGCATGTCACCTATAAACTAGAGCATTTTCAGCATTTTGTACAATTCATGAAGGAACTTGTGTTTGAACGCTTTATGACAACTCCTGTTGAGGCTGCAAAGGAAGTGTCACCGATGAATACATGCTTAAGTTGTTTCCGTTATGATCGCTGCTGGGGTGCTCAAAATAACGGTATGGACAAGCTGATGACAGATTGGTTTCATATGAAGGGAGTGGGGAAGGAATCTGCTATACATCGAGCAGAGGAACAAATTCGTTATAAATGTGTGAAGTCTACAAAAATTTTCGAGGAGTTAGAAACGGAGCTATACAGAGAGCGTATTAATGGACAATATTTCCACGGAAAGAAAATGATTGCTCTTCAATTACGTGATATGAGCAATCATCTAAATCAACTAATTGCAGAGATGAAGGAGGACACTATATCATTTGTTAGTGTGGAAAAGGATATTATCCAAAAACTAAAGGAGGCAAATATTGAATGCTTCCAGCTAGATGTGCTGAGTAATAAACCTGGAGCAAGGAAAATTGTCTGTGCACTCACACCAGCTAGAGTCGATTGGGAAGAGGATACAACATTGGCAGAAAGGATGATACTGCCGATTTTATATGATATTTTTGAAGAACCGTTTGAAATTGAAAAGGTAGTAACATCAGATGTACCATTTCGCCATATTCAAGTAAGCTTTAGGTCAGCTATTAGTTTTGAAGTAGAGTATGATATATATAGTATGTCAAAAGATGCAACATTATATTCTGGTGATTCCCATGCGTTATTTCAATTGCACCCAGGATTATTTGCTATTTTATTGTCAGATGGTATGGGACAGAGTAAAGAAGCACAGCATGAAAGTAGAAAATTAATACATTTAATGCGGGAATGCTTAAATTACAATATGAATCCAGAGACTGCGATGCACACATTACATTATGTCATGTCCTTAAAACAACAAGATGATATGTATGCAACACTGGATTTTGCCCTTGTCGATTTACAGCACGGTGATTTATGGTCATGGAAGGCAGGAGGAATGTCTACGTATATCTTACGTGGGAAAGAGGTACTAAAAGTTGAAAGTAATGCAGCACCTGTTGGATTTTTATCCATTTCAGCAATTGAGGCAGAAAAAAGAAAACTGAAAGCAGGGGATGTTATTCTAATGCATTCCGATGGGTTATTTTCAAGTATTGCTGATTGGGATGAACAAGAAGAATCGTTTTTGGCTTATGCTCAGCAGGTTGCGAGCACTACCAAATCTATACAGGAAAAATTAACGACTATCATGCAGTCTTTCCAAAAGCACTATGATATAGAGGATGATTGTACAGTTTTGATGTTAGAGGTTACACATGTTGTACCGACTTGGGCGGTGTTTAGACCGGTTCAATATTCTATGAGTTAAATGATTAAAGTATAGACAGCGAAAAGGGGAGGAGAAGCGTTTGTCATTTGAATTAAGGGTCAAATTACTTATCGAAGAAGAGCAATTAATACAGCAAGACGACCATCTTCTCATCGCCGTTTCGGGTGGTGTAGATTCCATGGCTTTGCTTCATTATTTTGTTCAAACAAAAGAAAGATGGGGAATTAAGGTAGAGGCTATTCATGTTGATCACATGTTAAGAGGAGAAGCGTCTGCTGAGGATAGGGTCTTCGTCCAAAGATATTGTGATAATCATGAAATATATTTACATGCAAAAGCAATTCCAATACCAGAGATTATGGCTTTAGAAAATGGGAATACACAGCTGATTTGTCGTAGAGAAAGGTATCGGTATTTTAAAGAGATCATGCAAGAAACTAATGCTAGCAAGCTTGTAACTGCACATCATGCGGACGACCAACTGGAGTCAGTATTAATGGCCCTGACTAAAAATGCAACGATTAACAGTATGCAAGGTATTCGGCCACAGCGTTTTTTTGCAGGAAAATCATTAATTCGTCCGTTTTTAACGGTTACAAAGTCTGAAATAAGGGAATATTTACTTAGACAAGGTTTAGATTACCGTGAAGATGCTAGCAACTTTAAGGACACCTATGTACGTAATCGTTTTAGACATCATGTGGTGCCATTATTGGAGGCAGAAAACCCACGAGTAACCGAGCAAGTGACCCATTTTACAGAACAATTACAAGAAGATGATGCCTATTTAATGACTTTAGCGGAGGATGTATTTTCTAGAATAATTAAAATAATAGACGAAAATACATATAGCATGGAAATTGAGGCTTTTCAATTGGTACCACTTGCTTTACAAAGGAGGCTCATTTTAATACTATTAAACTATCTTTACAAAGATTCAAATACGATACAAAGTTATGCTTTATTGACTTCAATTTTAAAGCTTTGTGATACGACAGCAGGGTATGCTGAAGTTCACTTGCCAGAAGAATTTCTAGCAGTTCGCCGTTACGGAAAATTATCGATTCAGAAGAAAGAACCATTAGAAGGTCAAACTTCTCCTGAGAAAAAAATTATTTCGACTGCTAATGGGTGGACAACACTGACAAATGGTGAACGTTTATGCGTAGTCAAGTTGCCTGATTTATCGTCTGAATTGCTGACGGATACTGCACAACTTTTTTATTTTAACGCTAGCAGACTCAAACTTCCTCTCTATGTTAGAGCTCGCAAGGAGGGGGATAGAATGCTGTTAAAAGGAATGGATCAGCCAAAACGCTTATCTCGCCTTTTTATAGATGAAAAGATTCCTTTAAATGAGCGAAATAGCTGGCCGTTACTGATTTCTCCATCTAATGAGGTCGTAGCGGTAATTGGTGTGCGTATGGGAATGTTTTTTTCAACCACTCCGCAACCAAACGATGATACAGTGCTCATCGTAGACTAAGGTCTTTGTAAAACATTTCACCATAAAGGTTGAAGATTTTTTGATACACACGAGGAGGAATCGACATGTTACAAAATGACATCGAAAAAATTATGATTACAGAGGAACAATTGCAAGAAAGAATTGCTGAGCTAGGAGCGCAATTGACTGCAGAATACAAAGATTCATTCCCGTTAGCAGTTGGTGTTCTTAAAGGAGCAATGCCGTTTATGACGGATTTGATGAAGCGTTTCGATTCTTTCATTGAGCTAGACTTTATGGATGTTTCCAGCTATGGAAATGCCACAGTGTCGTCAGGAGAAGTAAAAATTCTTAAGGATTTAAATACAAGCGTTGAAGGACGTGATGTATTAATTATCGAGGACATCATCGATAGTGGTTTAACATTAAGTTATTTAGTAGACTTATTTAAATACCGCAAAGCAAAATCCATCAAGATCGTTACATTGTTAGATAAACCATCAGGTCGTAAGGTAAATTTAGCAGCTGATTATGTTGGGTTTGAAGTACCAGATGGCTTTGTTGTTGGATATGGCTTAGATTACGCAGAAAAGTATCGTAATTTACCATATATCGGTATTTTAAAACCAGAAGTATATTCTTTCTAAGAGTTAACGAAATACCCCCAGCTATGAAAAGTAAGCCTTCAGCGAAGGTCAGATTTTTAATGAATTAATAATAATTCGAAATCTTGACACATTGTTTAGCTGTGCTGAGAACGAGGAACAGGTACAATTACGCTGGGATGCAGTGATTATGACATAAATATGTTTCTATTTCGACAAAAAGCGAACCAAACTTTTTTTAAGTAGGGCTTTTCGTTGTATGATGAAATCATGATATGTTAAGATTTTACTTATAATTTTTCTGTTTGTAATGAGGAGGCTGGAGATGAATCGAATATTTCGATATACCATATTTTATTTACTGATTTTCCTAGTGATTATCGGTATTTTTGGTACTTTCAATGGTAGTAATGCACCAACGAAAGAGTTAACTTATGCAGAGTTTCAAGAAGCTCTAGATAAGAAAGAAATAACAAAAGCTACAATTCAACCTGATAAATCAGTATACATCGTTGAAGGTACACTAAAGGGGTATGAAAAAGGGGAAAGCTTTACTGCAAATATCCCACGTGATAACCCATTTTTAATGGAGCGCATCGATGAGGCTGCTAAGGATAAGAATAGTAATATTAGCTATTTAACAGCACCAGAAACAAGTGGATGGATTCAATTCTTTACAGGGATTATTCCTTTCATCATTATCATTTTCTTATTCTTCTTCCTGATGAGTCAATCACAGGGTGGCGGCAATAAAGTAATGAGCTTTGGTAAAAGCAAAGCAAAACTTTACGATGATCAAAAGAAAAAAGTTCGTTTTACAGATGTAGCGGGTGCTGATGAAGAGAAAGCAGAACTTGTAGAAGTGGTAGATTTTCTAAAAGACCACCGCAAATTCACTGAAATCGGTGCACGTATTCCAAAAGGTATCTTACTTGTAGGTCCTCCAGGTACAGGTAAAACATTGCTTGCACGAGCAGTAGCAGGTGAGGCAGGCGTACCGTTCTTCTCGATTTCAGGTTCTGACTTCGTAGAAATGTTTGTCGGTGTCGGTGCATCCCGTGTTCGTGATTTATTTGAAAATGCAAAGAAAAACGCTCCGTGTATTATCTTTATCGATGAGATTGATGCAGTAGGTCGTCAGCGTGGTGCAGGTCTTGGTGGTGGCCATGATGAGCGTGAACAAACGCTTAACCAATTATTGGTTGAGATGGATGGCTTTGGTGCGAATGAAGGTATTATTATTATTGCCGCAACAAACCGACCAGATATTTTAGATAAAGCGTTATTACGTCCAGGTCGTTTTGACCGTCAAATTACAGTAGGTCATCCTGATGTAAAAGGACGTGAAGCAATTCTTAAGGTACATGCACGCAATAAGCCTTTAGCAGATTCAGTTGATTTAGCAGCTGTTGCTCAACGTACACCAGGTTTCTCAGGGGCTGACTTAGAAAACCTATTAAATGAAGCTGCACTTGTAGCTGCGCGTAAAAGCAAACGTACAATTAATATGACAGATATCGATGAAGCATCTGACCGAGTAATCGCTGGTCCAGCTAAAGCTAGTCGTGTATATTCTGCAAAAGAGAAGAAGCTCGTATCCTTCCATGAAGCTGGTCACGTAGTCGTTGGTTTAGAGCTAGATGAAGCGGATACAGTGCACAAAGTAACAATCGTTCCTCGTGGTCAAGCAGGAGGCTACGCGATTATGTTACCTAAGGAAGAACGCTTCTTTACAACAAAACAAGAATTGTTAGACCGTATTGCAGGGCTTTTGGGTGGTCGTGTCGCTGAGGAAATTGTACTTGGCGAAGTTTCTACTGGAGCACATAATGACTTCCAAAAGGTAACAAGTATTGCTCGTGCTATGGTAACTGAATATGGTATGAGTGAAAATCTTGGTGCGATGCAATTTGGTTCAAGTCAAGGTGGTAATGTATTCCTTGGTCGTGACTTTAATTCGGATCAAAACTACTCTGATTCAATTGCTTATGAGATTGATAAAGAAATGCAAAAAATTATCGACTCTCAATATCAGCGTACTAAGAGAATCCTAACGGAAAAACGTCATTTACTCGATTTAATTGCCAATACTTTGATGAAAAAAGAAACATTGAATGCGCAAGAAATCGAACATTTACGTGATCACGGCGTCTTACCAGAACCAGAGGCTGTTGAGGTGGTTGAAGAAAAAGCTCCTAAAGCTGAAACTAAACCAACATTAGATATCGTTGGTGAGCCAACTGTTAAAAAGGAATTGCTTAGCAAAGAACCAAATCCAACAACGGCTGATTTACCAAAAGAGGGCTCAGAGCTCAATCATAATACACCAAAAGGTATCGATGAAAAACGTGATTAATTTGAGAAAGACTGTTTACAATAAGTGAACAGTCTTTTTCTTTGCCTTTTTTCGTTAACAGGTATTAGGATATAGATATTATCTAACGTAATTTCAAGATAAGCGTTTTTACAACTTGCTATTTCTAACTAAGAAGATTCTAGAATAGTCTGGTTGTCAAAGGATTTTGAGGAAGTTACTTATGGTGCTTTATTTGGACATTAGTCTGTATAACAAACGAGATTGGAGTGTATGGAAATATGGAGAATGTGACATTGAATAATGGCTTAGTAATGCCGTTAGTAGGCTATGGTGTCTTCCGAGTACCTGAAGGAGATGACCTGGCTGAGGCCGTAAAAACAGCTATTAAAAAAGGTTACCGTAGCATTGATACAGCGCAAGTATATCGCAATGAGGAAAGCGTGGGGCAAGGAATCCGCACAGCAATTGAGGAAGGGCTCGTAACACGTGAAGAGCTATTTGTCACATCAAAAGTTTGGAATGCTGGACTTTCCTATGAAGAAACACTTGCAGCATATGATAACAGTTTAGAAAAATTAGGCTTAGAATATTTAGATTTGTATTTAGTTCATTGGCCAGGAATCGATGATAATTACATGAATATTTATAAAGCGCTTGAAAAAATTTATCAGGATGGACGAGTACGCTCAATAGGTGTTAGTAATTTTCATGTGCATCATTTAGAAAATTTATTGAAGGAAGCAACGGTTATTCCTGTCATTAACCAAATTGAATTTCATCCACATTTAACACAAGAGGAAGTACGTGCATACTGCAAGGAAAAAGGAATCCAAGTAGAAGCATGGTCCCCACTGATGAACGGTGCTTTATTAGAAGAAGCCTTGATTCAGCAGCTGGCGTCAAAATATAGCAAAACACCAGCTCAAATTGTGTTACGTTATGATGTTCAGCATGAGGTAGTAACTATTCCGAAAACTATGACTCCTACACGCATGTCAGAGAATTTAAATGTCTTTGATTTTGCACTAACAGAAAAAGAAATGTCTCAGTTAGACGCATTGCATGATGGACTACGCTGTGGTCCAGATCCAGAAAAGTTTAATTTTAAATAAACTGTAAGGAGCTACTTAATAGGAGGGTGGCTCCTTTTTAAAATGAGTATGAATGCTATTTCGTAGGGTGTAAAGTATGGTATCATTTTTAAAAGTATTTTAACTTTATTTCAACTACACTTTGTATAGTTGTATCAAATGTATAGAGCCAGTTACAATGACAATGAGGTGCAAGAAATTGGGGGCGTCACTATGATATTAGTTTTAGATGCAGGAAATTCAAATATCGTTTTAGGGGTCTATGATGAAAACGATCATTTAGCCTTTCATTGGCGTATGGTGACAGACCTTCACAAGACTGAAGATGAATATGCAATGCAAGTTTCAGCTTTCTTCAATCATGCAGGCATCTCATTCGAACAAATAACCGGTATTATTATATCCTCGGTTGTACCACCGATAATGTTTTCGTTAGAAGCGATGTGTCAAAAATATTTCCGTAAAAAACCGCTTGTTGTAGGACCTGGTGTGAAAACAGGTTTGAATATAAAGTATGAAACCCCACGTGAGGTTGGCTCTGATCGTATTGTAAATGCTATTGCGGCTCTAGATGCTTATAAAGCACCAATAATTATTGTTGATTTTGGTACTGCTACAACATTTTGTTACTTAAATGAAAAGGGTGATTACATGGGAGGTGCAATTGCCCCAGGTATAACAATTTCTACGGAGGCACTTTATACACAAGCTGCTAGGCTACCACGTATCGAAATATTGAGATCTACCCATATTGTAGGAAAAACAACAGTTTCTGCGATGCAGGCCGGAATTTTTTATGGTTTTGTTGGACAAGTTGAGGGAATTGTTAATCGCATGAAAGCACAAAGTAAGGAAGAGCCATTCGTGATTGCGACTGGCGGCTTAGCCAATTTAATCGCCGGAGAGACGCAGGTCATTGATGTAGTTGATCCGTTTTTAACATTAAAAGGTTTATATAAGCTATATAAACGCAACCAATAGGAAATGAGGGACATTTCATTTATGAAAGACTATTTAGTACGAGGCTTAGGGTTCAACGGACAAGTTCGTGTTTTTGCAACTTGTACAACAGCAACTGTAGGGGAGGCTCAGCGCCGTCATAATACGTGGCCAGTAGTGTCGGCAGCCCTTGGTCGATCTATGACCGCTGCTGTGATGATGGGTGCCATGCTGAAAGGCGAAGAAAAAATCACTATTAAAATTGAGGGCAACGGTCCAATTGGTCCAATGGTTATCGATAGTAATGCTAAAGGTGATGTACGAGGTTTTGTCACAAATCCTCACGTTCATTTCGATTTAAACGAACAGGGTAAGCTGGATGTTCGCGCAGGTGTTGGAACAGAGGGAGCTCTAACGGTTGTTAAAGACCTTGGTTTAAGAGATATGTTCTCAGGCCAAACGCCAATCGTTTCAGGTGAAATTGCTGAAGACTTTACTTACTATTTTGCTACATCTGAGCAAGTACCGTCATCGGTGGGGTTAGGTGTTTTAGTAAATCCTGATAATACGATTCTTGCAGCTGGAGGGTTTATCCTTCAATTAATGCCCGGCTGTGATGAAGAGACAATCAATGAAATCGAACAGCATCTTTCAACATTAGAGCCCGTTTCCAAAATGATTGAGAAAGGCCATACGCCTGAGCAAATTTTAGAAGCAGTATTAGGAGAAAATCATCTTCAGATTTTAGATTCCATGCCAGTAGAGTTTAAATGTCAATGTTCAAAAGAGCGTTTTGGGGCTGCAATCTTAGGTTTAGGGACAGCGGAAATTCGAGAAATGATTGATGAAGATGGCGGTGCTGAAGCACAGTGTCATTTCTGTTTAGAAGCATATCATTTCTCCAAAGAAGAACTAGAAGGTTATATTGATGAGCTCAACGCGTAATCGTCGACCTTCAAACACTGCAACGCCAAACCAAACGCCCCTATTGCAACGACGTTTAAAAACGAAACCAGCTTTAACAGTTATTGCCGTTTTGTTATTAGGAAATATTTTATGGTTGATTGCTTGGTTAATCCCAAATAAAGGTCAAGAAATTGGTAGCGACGAACAAGTCGCTGCCGTTGACGGGGAGTTTATCACGCGTCAAGAGTGGATGGTTGCCATGGAAGAACGCTATGGTAAAGAGACACTACAAAATTTAGTAAATGAATCTGTGATGGAAAAGGCAGCTAAGAAATTTAAAATTAAAGTAACAGATAAAGAAATTGATTTAGAGCTTGCTCTAATGCGCTCTGCACAGGATAAATTTGATACGGCAATGCAAAATCTGTCTGCTGAGCAACTGCGACAAAAAATACGCTCACAGCTTATTTTAGATAAGGTACTAACAAAAGATGTAGAAATAAAAGAAGATAGTATTGAAAAATATTATGAAGAAAATCAATCACTATACAATACAAAAACGAGCTATCGTACGAATTTCATAGAAGTGGATTCCAAAAAAGCTGCTGAGGAAGCATTAAAAGAGCTAAAAAATAACTCTGATTTTTCCGTGCTAGCACGAGAAATTTCTTTAGATAGTGCCTCAGCTAGTTTGGGTGGAGATATTGGTTTTCTCACAGAAAAACAGGAAAATGTCGATCCAGCAATTATAAAGGCAACGATGGCATTAAAAGCAAATGAGGTAAGTAAAGCATTTAAGCTTAATAACGGTCATTATGGGATTGTAAAAGTCCAAGAGATCATAGAAGGACAATCCTTTACATACGAAGATGTGAAAGAGCATATTGAACGTGAGCTTGCGCTAGATCAATTACCACAATCTGTTACACCAGAAGCATTTTGGTCTGAATTCAAGGCAACTTGGTATTATGGAGAAGAGAAAAAAGATAAATAATAGGTAGCTCCAATGCGTTTAAGAAAGAATCTGCAAGAAATCTGCGGAATAGGTGAGCCAAAAAAACTGCAGACGATTTGCGTCATCAGCATATTGGTATATTCTCGATAGTTCGGCGGATTTTTTTCATGTTTTCACAAAGCTTGATAAATAAATTCTAAGTTTCAATAAATATTCTGAAAATATATGTTTTATTTATTGACAATCGAATGGAAAAATTGATAAAATACAAAATAAGTAAAACCTATAAAAATAGTAGGAATTAGGAGTGGATTAATAAATGAGTAGATTAGCGAACTCAGTAGCTGAATTAGTTGGTAAAACACCAATTGTAAAGTTAAATCAAGCAACAGGTGAAAACGAAGGAACGGTTTATGTAAAATTAGAATATTTTAATCCAGGCAGTTCAGTAAAAGATCGTCTAGCATTAGCGATGATTGAAGCAGCTGAAAAAGACGGTACGTTAAAGCCGGGAGGTACTATTATTGAACCTACTTCTGGTAATACAGGTATTGGTCTAGCAATGATTGCAGCAGCTAAAGGCTATAAAGCTATTTTAGTAATGCCAGAAACAATGAGCTTAGAGCGTCGTAACTTATTACGTGCATACGGAGCAGAGCTTGTTTTAACACCGGGGCCATCAGGCATGAAAGGGGCAATTGCTAAAGCGGAAGAATTAGCGGCTGAAAAAGGTTACTTCTTACCACAACAATTCACAAACCCTGCTAATGCTGTTATTCACCGTTTGACAACAGGTCCAGAGATTGTTGAAGCGTTTGATGGTTTAACACTAGATGCATTTGTCTCTGGAGTAGGTACAGGAGGTACAATTACAGGTGCAGGTGCTGTACTAAAAGAAAAATATCCAGAGATCGAAATTATTGCAGTTGAGCCAAAGGATTCACCAGTACTTTCAGGCGGCCAGCCAGGACCGCATAAGATTCAAGGTATTGGCGCTGGATTCGTACCTGAAGTGTTAAATACAGAAATCTATTCTTCAGTATTCCCTGTTGAAAATGAGATTGCTTTCGAAATAGCACGTAAAGTAGCGCTTGAAGAAGGAATTTTATGTGGTATTTCATCAGGTGCAGCTATCTATGCAGCAATTGAAACAGCAAAACGTTTAGGCAAAGGCTCAAATGTCCTTGCAATTGTTCCATCTAATGGTGAACGTTATTTATCAACACCTTTATACCAATTTGAAGACTAATCTAATGATTTGCTGACAAAGGCTCCTTTAACGAGGAGTCTTTTTTCTGTTAAAGAATTTTAAAAAGGAAGTCTTAGGGCGTGTGATGAGTTTTATGGCTATAGATAGCTAGTCTCTCAACGACCAGACCATGTAAACATTTTAGAGCATTTGTTATGTATGAAATTGATTGGAACGATTTAAAAATATTCGCTTCTCAGCAATATTCAAGTTAAGATGGAATCACATCAAATGATTTAAAGGGGAATGGCAGCTTGAAGACAATAAAAACTAAAACAATAACGATGGATGTAGATTCGTTTTTTTATAGCTATAAAAAGCAAGTAGAAGCAGAACGAGCACATGTATTTTTAGAAAGTGGACGTGGAGGGCATTTTACAATAGGGGCATGGAATCCATTAGCCACTGCGCAATCAGTTAAGGATGGTCTGCTTGTGAATTGGCGAAATGGGGATAGTGAAATTCTACTCGGTGAATCCCTTTCATTATTAGAGGATTTGGTAGCGAAATACCAAATTTCATACAATGCTGCATTGCCAGTATTCCAAGGCGGTGCAATTGGGTTTGTAGCATATGATTATGCGCGAAAAATTGAAGAGTTGCCAGATTCCGCAGAGGACGATTTACATATTCCTGATATATACTTTTATATTTTCGACTGCTGGGCTGTGCATGATGTGAATACAAATAAAGTCACGCTTATGAAGTTAGAAAAAAGCGATGTTGATTTGGAAGAGTGGGCTAATGCATGGTATGTAGCGGCTCAAGAAGGTTTAAATGACCGTAAATTTGAAAAAACAAGTGCTGTAGAAATAGTAAATGATGAAAATGAATTGCTAGTATCATTTGCGGGAACTGACTTTGAAGAAGCAGTAGGTAAAATTCAATCATATATAGCGCAAGGCGACGTATTTCAAGTGAACCTATCTGTCCGTCAATCTAAAAAATTAACCGCATCAGCGATGGATGTATATGAGGCATTACGTGCTTTCAACCCATCCCCTTATATGGCTTACATTGAAGCACCTGATTTTGCGGTTGTTTCTGGATCACCAGAGCTTTTAGTGAAGCGCCATGGTAATGAATTGTCTACACGACCAATCGCCGGTACACGACCAAGAGGTAAATCTGAGGAAGAGGATATAGTATTAGCGCAGGAATTAATCGACAACGACAAGGAACGAGCAGAACATGTAATGCTCGTTGATTTGGAGCGCAATGATTTAGGCAGAGTGTCCACATATGGAACAGTCGAGGTGGATGAGTTTATGGTTATTGAACGCTATTCACATGTAATGCATATAGTGTCTAACGTGCGGGGAGAAATCGCTGAAGGTAGATCAAATGCAGATGTTATCCGTGCTATGTTCCCAGGCGGCACAATTACAGGTGCCCCAAAAATTCGTACGATGGAAATAATTGAAGAATTAGAACCTGTAAGACGTGGGCTTTATACAGGCTCAATTGGCTGGCTTGGCTATACAGGTGATATGGAATTCAATATTGTTATTCGTACGGCCTTTGTAAAAGATTGTGTAGCACATATTCAAGCAGGAGCAGGAATTGTCATTGATTCTGTTCCACAGCGAGAATATCAAGAGTCTTTGAATAAAGCGAAGGCAATGTGGCAGGCAAAGGCAATGGCAGAGGGGCGAGCAAAATGATTTTAATGATAGATAACTATGATTCTTTTACGTATAATCTTGTTCAATATTTTGGGGAATTTGGACATGAGCTAGTTGTGAAAAGAAATGACACGTTAACAGTGAAGGATATTGAGCAACTTGCACCTGATATGATCGTTATTTCACCTGGACCGTGTAGCCCAAATGAAGCGGGTGAAAGCTTGAACATTATTAACTATTTCGCGGGAAATATTCCGATTTTAGGTGTTTGTCTAGGGCATCAGGCGATAGCGCAAATATTTGGAGGAAATGTTATTCGAGCAGAACGTTTGATGCATGGAAAAGTCTCACCTGTATTGCATGCTAACATAGGTCTGCATAAGGAC
Source organism: Lysinibacillus sp. FW301-JW8 (assembly GCF_058788755.1). Classification (NCBI taxonomy): domain Bacteria; kingdom Bacillati; phylum Bacillota; class Bacilli; order Caryophanales; family Bacillaceae; genus Lysinibacillus; species Lysinibacillus sp. FW301-JW8. Next base: position 6,331 of record NZ_JBYTBB010000032.1, on the reverse strand, counting down.
ATGCCAAATCCGTTTCAGGCTACTCGTTATCATTCTCTCATTGTAGAAAAGGAAACATTGCCAGAATGCTTTGAAGTAACTGCCTGGACAGATGAAGGTGAAATTATGGGCATTCGCCACAAGGATTATCCTATTGAAGGTGTACAGTATCATCCAGAATCCATAATGACAGAGCAAGGAAAAAAGCTTCTGCGTCAATTTATAGAATTGTATGTAGAGGGAGCGAAGTAAATGTATTGTTGGATGAACGGAGAATATATAGAAGCTCAAGATTTACGTATTTCACCATATGATCATGGATTTTTATATGGCTTAGGCTTTTTTGAAACGTTTCGGACATATGGAGATAAAGTATTTGAGTGGGACATGCATATGGAAAGGTTACATACTGCACTCTCACAATATCATATTCATTTGACATATTCTTCAGATACATTACTAGAGGCTGTTCGGCAATTAAATAAACAGTCTAATGGACAGGATGGTTATTTCCGTCTAAATGTATCGGCTGGGGAGCATGGTATTGGGTTGCAGCCAATGGAATACAAGCAACCCAATGTGATTGTTTTTCGTAAAGAATTACCGTCTACACCTAGGGGTACAGAAAAAAATGCGCAGTGGCTGGAGACGCCTCGTAATACCCCTGAAAAGGGAATCCGCGTTAAGTCACATCATTACGGGAATAATGTTCTTGGTCGCTTTGAAATGCCATCCTTAGCACAACAGGAAGGCTTATTTTTAACAAGAGATGGCTTTGTGGCTGAAGGTGTAACATCAAATGTTTTTTGGGTAAAAAATGATATACTATATACGCCTTCCTTGGACACAGGCATTTTACCAGGTATTATACGAGGATGGGTAATCAGACAAGCGTTATCTCTAGGCATTGAAGTAAAGGAAGGATTCTTTACGAAGAATGATGTTGAGAATAGTTCTGAATGCTTTATTACAAATTCAATTCAAGAACTTGTGCCAATTCGTAAACTAGCAAACAAACTGTTGCTAGGCAAGGAAGGACCTATTTATTCGAGTATACATGAAGCGTTTATTAAAGAAGTAGAGCAAGGATAGAAGGAGCGTTATCATGCTAGAAAAATATATAACACCATTAACGATTAATGGTATTACTTTAGACTATACAAAAGAAACGTTTGTGATGGGCATTTTAAATGTTACACCAGACTCTTTTTCGGATGGTGGCAAATACAATAACGTAGAATCCGCTGTTGCACAAGCGAAAAAAATGGTAGCTGAAGGAGCTAAAATCATTGATGTTGGCGGAGAATCAACTCGCCCAGGCTATACACGTATTTCGGATGAAGATGAAATAGCCCGCATTGTTCCAGTGATTCATGCGCTAGTGGCTGAAGTGCCAGCCATTATATCGATTGATACGTATAAGGCTAATGTAGCTCGTGCTGCAATAGAAGCTGGTGCACATATAATTAATGATATTTGGGGTGCAAAGGCTGAGCCTGAGATTGCTCAAGTCGCTGCAGAGTTAGATGTTCCAATTATTCTAATGCATAATCGTAAAAATACAGATTATAGTTCAGACTTTTGGACAACAGCAAGAATGGATTTAGAGAATAGTATTGCCATTGCTCATAATGCTGGTGTCCCTGATAGCCATATAATTTTAGATCCAGGCATTGGATTTGCTAAAACTACAGAGCAAAATATAAAAATGATGCAACATTTAAACGATTTAGTGGAAATGGGCTATCCCGTTTTGCTAGCAACATCACGTAAATCAATGATTGGTAATGTTTTGCAGTTGCCTGTTGAGGAACGTATAGAAGGTACAAGTGCAACAGTTGTTTATGGCATAGAAAAGGGGTGTCATATTATTCGAGTTCATGATGTACAGGAAATGGCACGAGCTACCCATATGACTGATGTATTAATTGGTAAACGCATTTATAAGGAGGAAGCGTAATGGACTATATTCATTTAAAGGATATGCAGTTTTATGGTTATCATGGTGTATTGTCAGCAGAAACAACACTTGGTCAGCGCTTCCGGGCGAATGTTTCACTTGCGGTAGATATGACAGATGCTGGGGAAACAGATGATCTAAACTATACGGTAAACTATGCTGAAGTTTATGCGCTTTGCCGTGATATTGTTGAAGGTGAGCCTTTAAAGCTAATTGAAGCACTTGTTACGAAAATAGCAAATAGTATATTAGAGACATACGTAGATAAAGTGAAGGGTGTTCGTGTAGAGCTTATTAAACCAGACCCACCCATACATGGTTACTATAAAGAAGTTTCGGTTGAAGTAACGAGGGGTGAGTTTTAATGAATGATGTTTATTTATCTATCGGCACGAATATGGGAGAGCGCTTAGAAAATCTCCAACACGCTGTAGAACTTTTAAAAGATACCGAAGGGATTGAGGTTGATCGTATTTCCTCCGTTTATGAAACATCTGCTGTTGGCTATACTGATCAAGCTGATTTTTTAAACATTGTAGTTCATATTAAAACTGCCCTATCTTCTTCTGAAATGTTGAACATATGCCAATCAGTTGAACAAGAACTTGGGCGTGTACGTGAATTTAGATGGGGCCCTCGTATCATAGACCTTGACATTTTGCTTTACAATCAAGAAAATATTGAAACGGAGCGCTTGATTATTCCACATCCAAGAATGTATGAGCGAGCTTTCGTGTTAGTTCCGTTGGTAGAAATTACACCTGTACCTGCTGGAGAACAATTACAACGAGCACATAACCTATGCCAACAGTTAAATTGTGCAGACGAAGGTGTAACCCTATGGCTGAAGTCTAAGTAGAGTTAGTTATGTTGCAATCATAAATTAACAATTGTGTGTATGGATGATCAATCATTTCATCGCATTGTAGGTAGGATATATAAAACCCAACGAAGGAGGAAATCAACATTGAATCAAGCAACTGAGAAGCCGTTTCAGATTGGCGATATTGTTATGGACAACCGTGTCGTATTAGCGCCAATGGCTGGAATTTGTAACTCTGCCTTCCGACTAACTGTAAAAGAATTTGGAGCAGGGCTTGTATATGCGGAAATGATTAGTGATAAAGGGATCGTCTATAAGAACGAAAAAACTTTAGGAATGCTTTATATAGATGAGCGTGAAAATCCGCTTTCACTACAAATTTTTGGTGGAGATAAGGCAACATTAGTAGAGGCTGCAAAGTATGTAGATGTAAATACAACTGCAGATATTATTGATATTAATATGGGTTGCCCGGTTAATAAAATTATTAAATGTGAAGCTGGTGCTCGTTTACTTTTAGATCCAAATAAAATATATGAGATGGTAGCGGCTGTTGTAGATGCTGTAAAAAAACCTGTCAGCGTAAAGATGCGTATTGGCTGGGATGACGAGCATATCTTTGCGGTTGAGAATGCACAGGCAGCAGAACGTGCAGGTGCATCTGCAGTAGCGGTTCATGGACGAACTCGTGTGCAAATGTATGAAGGAAAAGCGAATTGGGATATCATTCGTCAAGTAAAGGAAAATGTAAAGATCCCTGTACTAGGTAACGGTGATGTTGAGACACCTCAAGATGCTAAACGGATGTTAGATACAACTGGTGTTGATGCTGTGATGATTGGCCGTGCTGCCCTAGGCAACCCTTGGATGATTTATCGTACAGTTCAATACCTTGAAACAGGTGAGTTAAAGGAAGAGCCAAGTGTTCGTGAAAAAATGGATGTGTGTTTACTTCATTTCGAGCGCCTTATTCAATTAAAAGGTGAGATTGTGGCAGTACGTGAGATGCGTAAACATGCCTCATGGTATTTAAAAGGTGTAAGAGGGAACGGGAAAGCTCGTAATGCTATTAATCAAACAGAAACAGCTTCTGAGTTCCGCGCCTTGTTAAATGGTCTTGTGCAAGACTATGAAGAAAGTGAGTCTAAGTTAATTGTACCAGTAGCAAAAGAATTAATTATGTAATTACCAGAAGGCGTCTCGATGCTTAAAAGAGACGCTTTTTTTGTTGTAGACTTTAATTTTCAGAATCATTAATCATTTTTGCTGATCTCGAAAAAAAACTGAAACAGATGATTACAGCAATAAAATTGTGTACAATAGAAATATTATGGACGTAAAAGCGGACAATTTAATAAGGAGTGAAATAAGTGTCAAATATAGAAGAGTTAAATGATCAGCTTTTGGTGAGACGCCAAAAAATGACGGCTATCCAAGAGAACGGCCAAGATCCATTTGGAAGTCGTTTTGAGCGTACACATTTATCAACGGAAGTACGTGAGCAATTTGCAGATCAAACAAAAGAGCAGCTAGAAGAACATCTACAAGAAGTAATTATTGCAGGTCGCATTATGACTAAACGGGGTAAAGGCAAAGCTGGCTTTGCACATATTCAAGATTTAAGTGGTCAAATTCAAATTTACGTTCGTCAAGACCATGTTGGCGAAGAAGCATATGAATTATTTAAACAAGCTGACCTCGGAGATATTGTTGGAGTTCGAGGAAATGTATTCCGCACGCAAGTTGGAGAGCTTTCAGTAAAGGCTGAGGAGTTTACATTTCTAACAAAAGCCCTACGCCCTATGCCAGAGAAATTTCATGGCTTACAGGATGTGGAGCAACGTTATCGTCAACGTTATTTAGATTTAATGACAAATGAAGATAGTAAAAAAACGTTTATTGCTCGTTCTAAAATCATTCGTTCAATTCGCAATTACTTAGATAATGCTGGATACTTGGAAGTAGAAACACCAATGCTTCATACAATTGCTGGTGGTGCTGCGGCTCGTCCGTTTATTACACACCACAATGCGCTTGATATGGAATTATATATGCGTATTGCAATTGAATTGCATTTAAAACGTTTAATTGTTGGTGGGCTAGAAAAAGTATATGAAATTGGCCGTGTTTTCCGTAATGAAGGAATTTCAACTCGTCATAATCCCGAATTTACGATGATAGAGTTATATGAAGCATACGCTGATTATAAGGATATAATGTCTTTAACAGAAAACCTGATTGCTCATGTTGCACAAGAAGTTCTTGGTACAACGACAGTTCAATATGGGGAAGATGAAATTAACCTTACTGTGGGTTGGAAACGAGTTCATATGGTAGATGCCGTAAAAGAAATGACAGGTGTGGATTTCTGGCAACCAATGACTGTAGAACAAGCTCAAGCACTTGCTAAAGAGCATGGAGTTGAGGTTAAAGAAGCTCATGAAGTAGGTCATATTATTAATGAGTTCTTTGAGCAAAAGGTTGAAGAAACTCTTGTACAACCAACATTTGTTTATGGTCATCCGGTAGAAATTTCTCCTCTAGCGAAGAAAAACCCAGAGGACGAGCGTTTTACAGACCGTTTTGAGCTCTTTATCGTGCGACGTGAGCATGCGAATGCCTTTACAGAGCTAAACGATCCAATCGATCAACGAGAGCGCTTCGAGGCACAAATGGCTGAAAAGGCAGCAGGAAATGATGAGGCGCATGAGATGGATAATGACTTCATTGAAGCATTAGAATTTGGCATGCCTCCAACAGGTGGTTTAGGTATTGGTATCGATCGTTTAATCATGCTCCTTACAAACTCACCTTCAATTCGGGATGTACTATTATTCCCAACTATGCGTCATATTACAAAATAATTATATATAAGAAGGCGTTATCCTTTAAAATGATAGACTTCATTAGAAAGGACACGCATAAATAGCAGGAGTCAAGGGGTTTAATAAGTACCGTGGCTCCTGTTTTTGTTTCTAAACCGATTAAAATAATCATGCAGAACTTTAAAAAATAAGGCTCAACCTTATGTACAGTTGATTTAAAATATGCCCAGTTCTAATTTTTATTTGTTGAGATTTATATAAAAGAAATGTATATTTAAACAAATAATCATGTATAACACGAGCGTACATTAGTTCATCTCTCTAGAAAATACGTAAAATAGCTCGTAAAATCAAAGATTTTAAAAATATGAATTAATATTTCAAAAATGCTTGCATAGTTGTTTGAATCATGATAAATTATTACTTGTCGCTAAGACGACGCAAGAGTTGACATTGAGAATGCAAATTCCAAATAAATGTTGACATTAGAATTTAATTATGATATATTTTGAGAGTTGTCTCTTGAACAACTAAATTAAAATAATTTAGTGCTTGACAACAAAAAGAAAGATGTTATAATACAATGGTTGCTGTTGATGCAATCACAATGAACCTTGAAAACTGAACAAGCAAAACGTAATCAATCAAGTTTTTAGTAGCTAGCTTCTGCTGGTGAACAAAACAAAAATTTTGGACATCAAAATTGATGCCAGCAAAACAATTTGAGCTAATCAAATTTCTTTT
>NZ_JBYTBB010000031.1:0-59027 GCF_058788755.1 Lysinibacillus sp. FW301-JW8 | reverse complement strand
TCGTACTCTCAACTCTAGCGGATACAGATGTTTTTTTGTATTCTTTTTTAGCAAGAACAGATTTTGGTGTTGAGCCTGTTTTATACAAAATTATATTTTAATCGATACTATTAAGTGACCTTTTCTGCAACATTCGGAAATTTTATGCTTCTCTTTTCAGTTTAAGGAACTTTTATGATTCATTCCGAATTTACCATAAATAACCAAATAACATTCGCAATTATATTTAATCATATACACCTAACTCTTTATGCAAGTCATACAACATCTTTCCAAGTGGTTTTGTTTTCATACTTTCCATAGTAATTTTCGGACCGAAAATGAGCCTTCTTAACTCTACATCGGACACTCCAATTTCTTCAAAAACCTTCTGGAATTCTTCCCTCTGAGTACTATTGTACATTTGTTTTTTTTCTATTAATTCTTGGACTTCTTGCTCATGAATTTTATATGCATTATCAATTCTCATTGAATTAATATTATTCTTTAAATCTCCTTCCACATTAATAATAACTTCTATTTGATTCGTACTTAGAAGATTATATGTAAAAGTTAAATCTTCATTCCATTTTATTTCGTTATCAAAAGGAGAAACAAAAGGTAGAGATTGATCACTTTTAATTCTATTACAATTTCCGCAAACCGGAATTAAATTATATAAACTAACTGCAAATACGGGGAAATCGGATTGTGAGAAAAAATGATCTAATTGTGCTCCCGAAACATCTTCTGCTCTACAATTAATATAATCTCTGTTACAATACGGACAAACTGTAAGCCCAGTTTTTTCAACAATCCTGACACGCATTGTTGTTTTATCTTTTCGTGAATTCGCAACATTCTTAAATGCATTATATATTTCCTTATAAACGCCTTTTATTGACGAATCCTTTGTGCCAAAATTATCAAAACATTCTTTTTGCATAATTTTAGATGTATGTTGTTTTACATATAATATTGCACCTTTCAACTTTTTATATGGTGCAAGAATTAACTGTTTAAAAAATTCATCTTCGTTTCCTGAAAAAAAATCCTTTGGCAAAAAAAGTTTGCAACTATGAATAATCTCTATCTGAACATCTGTTTTTATTTTTTTATTAACTGTTTCCCAATAAAGATTTTCAAATTGTTGCGAATATAATTCAAGTTGAATCATGATTCTATCACCTAGCTTTCCTTTAATTCTTTCATTTCACGTTCAATTTCAGCTAGTTGTCTTGACAACTTTTCTAATCTAGTTTTTTTATCTATTTTTGATTTATCTAACATAGATAATAATTTTTCTCGGTAAACTGGTTCACCAATCTCATTAATTAAGCTATAGATTTTATCATATTCGCTTTTTAATGCTGTATCTTCACCAAAATAATAATTTATTTGTTCATTAACATTTATATTTTCATCTTTTTCATCTTTCTTAGACAGCCAGATTATTATATTCTCAATTAATGTTCGACTATACTCTCCGATAGTATATGACATGAAAAAATTATTCATAAGCAACTTATGAATATTTTGTCCAAGTGGACGTTCTGATAGTTTATTTTCCTTTGATAAATAAATTATATCGTCACGAAGAATATCTGAAATTATAAATGGTGAATTTGTAGTTAAAACTACTTGCAATTTAAACCTTTTATCAGTATCTCTAATAGTATCAATCAATGTTTTAATATACAGTCTCTGCCATTCGGGATGATAATAAAGCTCCCCCTCATCAATAAATATTAATGCTGTTTCATCGTCTAGTATTGCTTCATCACGACTAAATAAATTATCTATTTGAAGAGCATTTGTAATTTTTCCATCTTCGAATTCACTTAACTCTTTTTCGAATATTGTACTATATTTTCTATACCCCTCTAAAAGCCAATAAAGCTTCACTAGAAACGAAAACTTTGCATATTGTCCAGATGAAAAATATCCAAACATAGAATCAGGTACAGTGATAAATGGTTTCACCTTATTTATCATTTTTTCAATTGGAATTTTTTTATCCAAGAGTATCTTTTCTTGTTCACTCAATGAATTGCTTTTAATCACTATCTCTTTTTTTTCTTCAAGAAAATCTAGATAATTATATATTTTATCTTTTTCAATTAAATGATGTAAAAAAGAAACATAATAGCATACTTCTTTAGAAATACTTCCTCGATTACTATTAATAGAATTTTCTTTAGTTTCCTCTAACCTTTTTCTCTTTTCAATAAAACTTACTGCTTCTGAATAATCTATATGTCTATAATTATTTAAAGATTTTGCTAGGCTTTTTTCGTTTTCTCCTGTAGCATTATTAATATAAATATCTTCTAAATTTGAACTAAGCATACTGGAGAAATAAGCAACTTTACTTAACTCATTCTCACTAGTGTATACGTTTTTATTGAAAGGCTTAACGGATATACCAGAAACATTTTCAATGTTTTCTATATTCGTCAAAATATAAGGTTCATCTCCTAAACAAAATACCACTAAAAATTCGCAATCCTTATCTAATATACTATAATTCACTTCTTTAATATGGCCATTCTCACAGCTAAGATTATAATTATTAATTAAGTTAATTAGTTTAAAGAACGTATCTTTTAGAAAATCTACTGTACTAGTTTTACCTGTCCCATTTTTCCCTACTATACAAGTCAATGAATAAATATTTTCACTATAAAAATGAGGAATAACAGAATCTATCGATGATTTATCAAGTTTTTTAGTTACATTGGAATATTTAAATTTATGATCAAAATCAATTAATTGATCATTCATTCCCCTAAAATTATTAAGATATAACAATGAAAATGTTAAACTTCGATATGTAATTTTTGATTGTTCATTATTACTAATAAAATTCAGAAGTTTTTGCTCAGTTTCTTTAGACTGAATAACATCTAATGTCCAATCAACATATTTAAACAAGAAATGTATTTTATTTCTCGGTTTATTATTGTCTGTAATATATATTTGTTCTTTTTGTCCTGCTTCAATACTTAGATTAAGTCGAATAGTGATAACAGACTTTTCATCTACTATAAAACTTCGTTCTATTGAGATATGATTCGTCCAATAACCTCTAGCATTATTGGTTTCATTGTACTTAATTACATTTATTTGAGTTTTCGAAAAATTTTCATGAAAAGATAGAATATAGGGCTGTGAATTTTCCCCTTTATACTTTTCATATAGATTTAAATTCATTTTATTTGCTAACATTAGACTATCTATGTAATGGAACTTATATATTTTTTTCTTTTCAATAGATAGCGAAGAATATTCTATAATATAGAAAATTTGACATCTGTATACTTTATTGTAAATAATGTTAGACAATTCATATTTGTTTAAAACTAATTTTATAACTTCAATTGGTAGCTTCCCTATATATTCCTTTATTAGTCCAATCCCATTATAGGCAAAACCACTGTCACCTTGCATACCAGCATTAGTAATATGTCTAAAAAGAGCATACACTATATCCTCTCTTTCATTAGACAAATCAATGTTTTCAGGATAATAATTACATAATAGTTTTATTGCTTCTTCATTATCATGAAATTTCCCATAAAACTTTTTATAAAACATTACCAAGCCTAAATATAAATTTTTCTTGTAAGAAGAATCTTTTATAATTATATCAAGATTTCCCAAATGATTATTATAAATATTGTGCAAATGGTAATGACTATAAGCAATGTGTCTTTGACTTAATAATTTGCTATATTCTTTAAAACCCTGCTTTTTTTCTAATTTTTCTAATTCGTTATGATGCGGAAGTAGCGAACGAACTAATTCAATGGCAAAATATCTTACACCATTTTCATAATTATCGGTCTTAAATTTTTTCTTATGTTCTTTTTCTATTTCATCATCTTCTTTAGAAAAAAGCTCATTTAGATTCAGCAATATATCCTCTATCCCCATAGAATCAATGTTAGGGAAAATCGTAAACCTTTCAGATTTATTAGATACAAAATTTTTTATAACTTCAATAACTTTAAAATATTGTTTCATTATCTCTGTTCCCCCAAGCAATTGGAATTAACTCCTCGAAAATTTCTAGATTATCATCATCGTCTAGTAATTTATTGTTACCTATATATATTATTTTAATTATATACTATATATTACCTATTCAAGTGTAAGATTTGAAGAATTTTAAGTAGGAAATCACTAATTTACTATACTATGGTAATGCATGATTTTATGCTGGAGTCTCTAGTTAAGTAACAATTTTCCTAAGGCATACAAAAGAAAACCCCTTGCAGCAAGGGGTTTTGACGTTTTTAATAACATTGATTTCTGATTATGGAGATAGTGATACCATCATTAGTAAATGCTCTAATATCATTCTTGGTCCATTACTTCGGATATAATACATACCAAGCTAAAAAAAGTGAAACAAGTATGGAATCAAATCTTCACCTTCTAACTCTTAAATATAATCAGCAATTAACCATAAAATTTCCTAAAAAGAAATAAAGCATAAACTTTCCAAACGGAAAATTTATGCTTTACGTCACATTGATATGACTACGTTTGTAGCCACTTTATGTATGGAGACGGCGGGAGTCGAACCCGCGTCCAGAAACTCCAATACTTCAGCTTCTACGCGTGTAGTTTGCCTATTTACGATTCACGTAACATTATGCCGACAAACAGGCGTCCTGTACGCTAACCTGGAAATCTCTTGTCGGTGACTCAGGTGGCACCACCGACCGTATCCCACTAAAGTTGGGCCCTACGTTCTCTACATGGGCGATAGAGAGGCAGAGCGCTTAAGAGCTTACGCTGCGAAAGCTAAGTTTTGTTGTTTGCCAGTTATTATATAACTTCCGTTGATGACGGAGCCGAGACCTCCGACGCGCGACCAAAGCTTGAACCATCCCTGTCGAATCCGTAACGTCCCCTTGAATATGAATCGAAGCACGTAGCCTCGTTCAAGCAAAGGAGCTAGAATTTCTTCTAGTACGGTGGAAGCTTAACGTACGCTTCCATGTAATCTGGCATTCAGTAATACTTATTATAAAGCAAATCTAGCTATAGTTCAAGTGTCCCGCTATAGTAGAAAAAATTGGCTTGCTCACAATGATTTTCTTATTTCATCATCTTACATTTCAAATCTCTTAAAAGCAAAATGAGCTTTCCTAATCTAGAATCTGTGAGATAACCATAATAGACCTCTACCTCTTGCCCGCCAAAGCCGAGCTTGAATTCATTAATTTCCTCCTTGTTCGTTACTGCACCGAAATCATAGCATGCATATCCTTTGCTTCGAAACATCATGATATTTTCCCAAATTAAATACCGATTGGCAAAGCGGATTTGCTGTTTTAAATCAGGTCTATCCTTTATCCAGACAGCCGTACCTGTATATAGATTAAAAGCCGTTTCTTCATCGACAATGTAAAGTCGATAACACAGCGCTTCACCTTTGTCGTTTTGAAGCTTTGTATATACCAGTGCGCCTTGATTGCGAAGTAGCTGTAAGGTTTGTAAATGAAATTTTCGGACGCGATTTGTATGTTTCATTTTGGCAAAGGCGTTGTAAAAATGCTGGAATTCTAATAGCTCTTGGTCAGAAGGATTATCTTTTACGATGACTTCATAGGGCTCTTTTTTGGCACGGCGCAGCATATAGCGATTCATTTTTGATAAAGTGGCTAATAGCGTTTCTTCATCTTGCTGTAGCATGATTTGCAGAGTCTTTTGACTTTTTAGCCTTTGCGCAGGTTGCTTGGTTTGATGGTAGCACACTAGCACTTTTCTATTGTTCGTAGTAAGACAGTCTTCGGCGAAGTAAATATGCTCGATGTTCATAAACGGTAGTTTTCGTTTTATTTTAAGAATCTGATTTCCTCCTATATGCGGTCAGTTCTTCATTATATTTTATCATTGGCTTCCTTTAGAACTTGCTCGGGTGCAGTATTCTATCCGTCAGTCTTGCCTTTCTATCTGTCGCTTTGAAAGTTCTTTCCGTCATTCCCTCCTTTCTTCCGTCGCTTTGCAGGTTCTTTCCGTCGAACCCGCCTTTCTATCCGTCATTCCTGCCTTTCTTTCCGTCACTTTGCAAGTTCTTTCCGCCATTCACGCCTTTCTTTCCGTCACTTTGCAAGCTCTTTCCGTCACTCACGCCTTTCTTCCGTCGCTTTGCAGGTTCTTCCCGTCATTCCTGCCTTTCTGCCGTCGTTTTGCAAGTTCTTTCCGTCACTCACGCCTTTCTTCCGTCGCTTTGCAAGTTCTTTCCGTCACTCACGCCTTTCTTTCCGTCGCTTTGCAGGTTCTTTCCGTCACTCACGCTTTTCTTTCCGTCCCTTTGCAGGTTCTTTCCGTCATTCCCACCTTTCCATCCGTCGCTTTGCAAGTTCTTTCCGTCGATTCCGCCTTTCCTTCCGTCGCTTTGCAGGTTCTTTCCGTCACTCACGCCTTTCTTTCCGTCACTTTACAAGTTCTATCCGTCGATTCCGCCTTTCCTTCCGTCGCTTTGCAAGTTTTATCCGACCTACCCTGCTATCAAAACCAAAAAGCTCACCATCCGAAAATAGTGAGCTTTCTAATAATCTATTAATATTGATTTTTCGCTTTAAAGGTACGTTCCATTTCGCGTTTGGCTTCTTTCTTGCGCATGTCGTTACGTTTATCGTAGTCCTTTTTCCCTTTGCCGACACCGATTAATAGTTTGGCGTAGCCATCCTTAATGTACATTTTTAATGGAACAATTGTGTAGCCGTCACGTTTAACGGCACCGACTAGCTCGCCGATTTGCTTTTTATGAAGCAGTAGCTTGCGGGCGCGCAGTGGATCATGGTTAAAGCGGTTGCCTTGTTCGAATGAGCTGATATGCATATTACTGATCCATGCTTCACCGTTACGAATTTGTACATAAGATTCTTTTAGTTGGACCCTTCCTGCACGGATGGATTTTATTTCTGTACCTGTTAGCACCATGCCTGCTTCAATTGTGTCTTCAATGAAGTAGTCATGACTGGCTTTTTTGTTTTGTGCTAATACTTTCCCAGTACCTTTTGCCATATTCTTCACCCTCTAATTTAAAGGTTGAGCAGGGGTTAACCTGCTCGCATTGGATTGTTAATGAATTTATTTACGTTTTGATTTTTTCTTTTTATTCTTTTTAGCAATGCCCTCATAGAATTTTTGCTTTTGCTTTACGCGTTTTTTAGGACCTGGGCTGGAGCCATCTTTGCGGCTGCCTCTTGGATCACGGTCGCTTTCACGGCGCTCTCCACGTTTGCCTCTTTCCTCTTCGCTTCGACCGCCTCTGTTATTGTCACGACTACTTCGTTCTTCCTCGTTACGACCACCTCTGCGACTGCCACGACTGCTTCGTTCTTCCTCGTTGCGACCGCCTCTGCGACCTCCACGGCCACCTCGCTCGTCCTCGTTACGACTACCTCTACGGCTGCCACTACCGCCTTTGTTATCGTTGTAATTTTTACGGGCGTGAATAACAGTAGGGGCTGCTTTGCGTGTTCGTCCATATGAAGTTACCATTCCAACGATTTCAAAGTCAATGGATGACTCCTCAATAATAACATTTGCTACACGAACCATGACCTCATCACCAATGCGGAATTGACGATTTGTTCGTTCGCCAATCATAATCATTTGGCGATCGTCAAAACGGTAGTAGTCATCTGTCATATTGCTAATATGGACAAGACCTTCGATCGTATTTGGTAGCTCCACGAAAATCCCGAAGTTTGTGATGGATGAGACGATTCCCTCGAACTCCTCACCAATTTTATCGGACATATATTGAGCCTTTTTCAATGAATCGGTATCACGTTCTGCATCGACAGCACGGCGTTCACGCTCTGATGTATGGTCAGCAATTTCATCCATTGCCATACTCCATTGTGCAATCGTTTCTCTCGATGTATCTTTATTAATTAAATATGTTCGAATTAAACGATGCACGATTAAGTCTGGATAACGACGAATTGGTGATGTAAAGTGTGTATAGAAATCCGTCGATAAACCAAAGTGACCGAGGCTCTCTGGATAATATTTTGCCTGCTGCATAGAGCGTAGGAGCATTGTTGAAATTACTGGCTCCTCTGGCATACCATCAATTGCCTTTAAAACATCCTGTAAAGCCTTAGGATGAACGGTATTGCCGGTACCTTTAATTAAAATACCGAAATTCGTGACAAATTCAAAGAAGCGTTGGAGCTTTTCTGGCTTTGGGTCTTCGTGAATTCGGTATAGGAACGGTACATTCATCCAGTGGAAGTGCTCTGCTACGGTTTCATTGGCAGCTAGCATGAAATCTTCAATTAATTTCTCTGCTACTGTACGCTCGCGTAATTCAATATCTACTGGCCAGCCATCCTCGTTGACAATGACTTTGGATTCTTTAAAGTCAAAGTCAATTGCTCCGCGCATTTCACGTTTATGACGTAAAATCGATGATAGCTCTGCCATGTTTTTAAACATTGGTACAAGAGACTCATAACGAGTAATTAGCTCCTCGTCCTGCTCTACTAAGATTTTGTAAACATCCTTATATGTCATACGCTCTGTCGTTTTAATGACACTTTGGAAAATTTCGTGTGAAATCACATTCCCATTAGCATCAATAATCATTTCACAGGACAAAGTTAAACGATCGACCTGAGGATTTAAGGAACAGATACCATTCGATAAACGATGTGGAATCATTGGAATCACACGATCTGTTAAATAGACACTTGTCGCACGATCATAGGCTTCAATGTCAATGACAGAGCCTTGCGTTACATAATAACTAACGTCTGCAATATGTACGCCAAGCTTATAAGTACCGTCACCATTTTTTGTTACAGTAACTGCATCATCCAAATCCTTTGCGTCTGCTCCATCGATTGTGACAATTGTTTCGTG
This sequence comes from Lysinibacillus sp. FW301-JW8, assembly GCF_058788755.1. Taxonomy (NCBI): domain Bacteria; kingdom Bacillati; phylum Bacillota; class Bacilli; order Caryophanales; family Bacillaceae; genus Lysinibacillus; species Lysinibacillus sp. FW301-JW8. The sequence goes on along the minus strand of NZ_JBYTBB010000031.1, from coordinate 50,153 downwards.
ACGTAAATCACGGCGCCCCTCTAAATCAGCCTCAGTAATTTCATCAGGCACTCGTTGTGCAGCTGCAATCACTTCATCTGGGAATTCTGGTGGAATATCGTGCTTATATAATATAGAGAGAATATCCACACCTGGATCATTTTTATGACCTAAAATCTTTGTAATATAGCCTGTCGCTGATTTTAAATCTTCTGGCCAAGTAGCGACCTCAACGACAACCTTGTGTCCGTCAACTGCACCTAATGTATCACCTTTTGCAATAAAAATATCCATTGGTAGCTTTTTATCGTCTAAGACAACAAAGCCAAAGCCACGATTTGCCTGGAAAGTACCAACAAAGCTTGTTTGTCCACGTTCCACTACCTTTGTCACAGTTCCTTCGCGACGATCACCGAATGATTCCTTTAACACTCGGATAAGAACGATATCGCCGTTAATGGCACCATTAACTTCATGCGGTGGAATGAAAACATCATCCATTCCCTCAATATCAGGCGTCACAAAGCCGAAGCCCTTTGCATGACCAATAAACTTACCTCTTAGTAAATTCATACGCTCTGGCAAGCCATATCGATTGGAGCGTGAACGGACAACTAAGCCCTGCCCCTCCATACGCACTAAAGTTTTTACAAGCTCTTTAAACTCGTCAGCATCTTCAAAGCCAAATACGTCCTCAATTTCGCCCACGGTTAATGGTTTATAATCTTCTTCACTGAAAAAATCGAGTAAACGACTTTGTAGTGAATCCTTTTGATCTTTCATAATTTCCCTCCTTCATTGAGAAAATCCTATTTGTTTATTGTGCCCAATTTAGGCCTTCTAAAAAGTGATAAATATCTTCATGTAACTGATCTTTTTCTTGATCTAATGTAATAACATGCCTTGAGTTTTCATACCACTTGATGTGCTTTTCAAGTGACTCAGTTTGATTATATATAATGTTGGCAGATTCTGTCTCAATTACCTCATCATTTGTTGCTTGAACGACAAAAATTGGGGCATAAATCATGTCAATTTCTTGACGGGTACGGGCAATAAATTCACGTAGCTCCTGTAAAGATGGCATACCTTTTTCAGCAATATTTGAAATCTCTGCTTCGATTTGCTCATCCTGTTTGCCTTGGAATTTTTTATAGTCTCTTGCATATTTCAAGACTCCCTCAAACATGACATCGGTTGTACGCATTGTCATCGGGGCACACATTGTAATGATTCCTTTTACTGGGTTATTTAACGCCACATTAAGTGCCATCACACCACCTAATGATAGACCTGCAACTGCAATCTCCTGATAACCAGCATCTTGTAACTGCTTATAGGCAGCTACGACATCCTGCCACCAATCAGCAGGTCCTGTTGTGATAAGTTCTTCTGGTTCCACACCGTGACCTTTATAGTGAGGCGCTAATGTAGTATACCCTTTTTTCTCTAAAAATCTACCAAGCATTCGGACATCTGCCGAGCTTCCTGTAAAACCATGCAATAATAATACCGCTCGTGGTCCTGCCTGAAAGAAAAATGGCTGAGATAAAGTTTTGTTCATTGTAAGCTCTCCTTCATACCAATACATACTATCACCATTATAGCCATTTACTAGAGATTCTACATCAGTGATGATGCACTATCCTTCTATTCAATGGTCCTATCCATCACTTTCGGTTTTCTATCCGTCTGTTCAATGGTCCTATCCATCACTTTCGGTTTTCTATCCGTCTGTTCGATGGTTCAATTCGCCACTTATGCTCTTCTATCCATCAACATCCTGGATAAAAGAAAACGCCCAACCAGTTCGGTTAGGCGATATATCTTCAACTATTAGATTTTTGTAATAGCGACTGCTAAAATAAAGAATAAAATTGCTAACACAATTGTTGCACGGTGAAGGATAAGATCCATACCACGTGCTTTTTGTTTTCCAAATAGTTGTTCAGCTCCACCCGAGATGGCACCTGACAAGCCTGCACTTTTACTAGATTGAAGTAATACGACAACAATCAATGCTAATGATACGATAATTAATGAAACTAATACTACTGTATGCATCCACTGCACCTCCCGAACTTCGAAACATCACAACACACCACATTATAACAAAAAAAGGTTGCCATGACAAACTTAGATTGAAAATAATCTGTAAATTGCACAATTTTTCTTATTGTCCTTATCACAAGAAAATTACAATGCACTTATTCATCCTCCTCGCTTATAATGGAAAAAAATATCGCTTGGAGGAACTTTATGATAAGAAAAATCATTTCTATGCTTTGTTTATTGTGCTTATCTGTCTTGCTAATTGCCTGCTCCGAAACACTAGATACATACCTTGAAGAGACAACTGATTCTTCCATAAAAGAAACAGACACAAAGGACGACATTAAAAAGCCAGAGAGCAAAGTTATATCCGCTTCCTTTTCCGCCTCAGACCTTTTTTCTACTACTTTGTTTAAAAAGGACCCTGCCTTATTGCAATTTACAAAGAAAGTAGAAAAGCATATCGCTAATTTTGATAAGACATTTGAGGTTGTTTATACAGGGAAACTGGATTGGGAAGAATTCGAGGTTCAGCTAAATGACATGAATAGCTTACTTTCCTATGTGAATCCTTATACGGCTGGTTATTTCTTGAATTTTGAATGGACCTCGTGGGATCAAGACAATGGATATTTAATTGAATTTACGATTAGCTATTTGACAGATGCTAAAAAAGAGGAAAAAGTGGATTCCTTTGTCAATCAATTTGTCGAACAGTATATTACTGATGACATGGATGACTTCCATCGTGCCAAGGCTATTAACGATATGATTGTACAATTAGCCACTTATACCGAGCAGGGATCAACGGAAGGACAGACAGTATATGAGTTAATTCAAGAAAACACGGCTGTTTGTCAGGCCTATGCTTTACTCGCCTACCGACTATTGGCAGCCTCAGATCTTGATGCTCAATATGTATATGGCTATAGCGACAATGAACTGCATGCATGGAATTTAGTAGACATTGACAGTAATTGGTATCATCTTGATACAACATGGAATGATGTTGATCCAAATGAGCCTTATGCAATTTCCTACGAATATTTTTTAGTGAATGATGAAAAACTAAGTCAAGATCATCTATGGGTCAAAGAAAACTATTTTGCGGCAACAAGCAAGGACTATGATTTTATGCATGATATGTGGTATGCCGATACGGGCGAAGATATTATTTACTATAATAGCATTCGCGACAACATGGTATACGCCTATAATTTAACAACACAGCAAAATAAGCAAATCTCAGAAACAGCCTGCTACTACTTGGCTACCTATGAGGATGCACTTTATTGCAGTGATTATGACAATGCAGGCTATCTAACAAAAATTGATGTTAACGATGGCGCAGAGGAAGTGTTACTAGAAGAAGAGGTATTGAATCTCATCATTGCAGATGGCATTTTATATTATCAAACAGTAGACGGTGAGGAGTATGAACAGGAACTATAATATATGAATTTGCACCATATCTAATTTCTCGCTTCAACACAGCTGGTGAAGATAAACTTTCGTTACACTACTTTTGAAATTAACCTAAAGGAGACTACATCATGAAATACTTACAAAAATGGCGTACATGGGTTATAGCTAGTGCAATGATTTTTTCGGCGACAAATATCGCCCTACCACAAGTACAAGCTGCGAAAGCTACTCAGCCAGCAAATGTTATTATGATGGTGATGGATGGGAGTAGTAATAATGCTGTCACACTCTCTCGATGGTATAAGGGTGGAAATTTGGCATTAGATGCGATTTTAACTGGTGCAGTTCGTACTTACTCTGCAGAATCTGCCCTTACCGATTCTGCACCTGCTGCTACTGCATTAGCCACAGGACATAAATCAAATCGTAAATTTGTAGGTGTGTTACCAGCCGTTATTAATTCTCCAGGATTAACGCAATTAGCCAAAGGTGACACTATGCGTCCTGTAGCCAATGTTTTAGAAGGAGCGAAACAGCAGGGCATGGCAACTGGGCTGATTTCTACTTCCGAAATTCAACATGCAACACCAGCAGGCTTTTCAGCACATGTAAAAAATAGAAGCCAATATGATGATATAGCTGAGCAGCAGGTCTATCAAAACATTGATGTTGTGTTAGGCGGTGGATTGGCATCTCTCATTCCAGGTGCCGCTAATAATGCTCGTAAAGATGGCGAGAACTTAGTGAATGTCCTAAAAGAAAAAAATTATGACATTGTAAAAACTCGTGATGAACTTTTAAAAAGTTCCTCATCGAAAATTTGGGGAAGCTTTGCTCCAAATGCCCTTGCTTACAATATAGATCGCCCTATCACCAGAGCATCTGAGCCGACGCTTGCTGAAATGACAAATAAAGCCATTCAAACGCTTAAACAAAATGACAAAGGTTTCTTCTTATTTGTAGAGGGCAGTAAGGTGGATTGGGCAGCACATGCCAACGACACAATCGGCATCATCAGTGAAATTTTAGCGTTTGATGAGGCTGTCCAAAAAGCACTTGATTTTGCCAAAGAGGATGGGCATACAACGGTTATTGCCGTGACAGATCATGGTAATAGCGGTATTACAATGGGGAATACGAATACAACAAAGACATATGCCAGCATGCCTGTTTCTGCTTTTATTGATCCGTTAAGGAAAGCGAGAATGACCCTTGAAGGTGCCCTAAGTCAATTGAAACAAGATCAATCCAATATGATAGAGGTAGCAGCACTCTATGGTTTAACAGACTTATCTAAAGGTGAGCGAACAACCTTAGCAACTTCTAAGAATCTGAGTAAAGAGATGGGACAGATGCTTGCCAAACGAGCAAATATTGGTTTTACAACAGGCGGACATACTGGTGAGGATGTATTTCTTTATACATTTGGACCTTCAGTAATAACTGGCCTTGTTGAAAACACAGAAATAGCATATACAATGGCACAATTTATGAGCTTTGATTTAAATAAGCTGACGAAGGATTTATATATCCCTGCAACAAAAGCTTTTACAGAAAAGGGCTATACGACAAAGATAGATCGAACAGATCATGAAAACCCGAAATTTATTGCTCAAAAAAAAGATATTACATTAACGATTCCAGTAAATAAAAACATAATGATTTATGAGCAAGCTTCAAGCAATACGACCAAAACATATACATTTGATACCATTAATGTCTACAATGGAACAGATTTTTATGTTTCCAAAAAAGTGTTAGATGCTGTTAACTAAATGATTTTCCCATAAGTTAAACGGGATAAAAATATAAGTGCCATCATAAGTTGATTAGATTAACTGATGATGGTACTTTTTTTGATTTAAGGGCTTTGTTTTACATCAATTTTTCCCAAATCTTAATTTAATCTTAAATTAATCTTATGATTTAATGAATATAGCAAAATACAGCAACATTTTTCTCCACATTCCGTCAAAACAGTGTTAAAAATTTTAATAGAAGAATTATAAAAAATAACTTGAAAAAATATCTATTTATTTAGTATATTTACAAAGTTATAATCCTTTTTCATTATTAAATTGGAGGTGAACTGATGCAATCCATTAAAAATAATGAGCTATTACGTTTTATAGGCTTTACGTTATTTTATTTTATCATTTTGGTGCTTTTGTTTATTATTCATGGGTTCCATGATATGAACGCTGGACCATTTATATATACGGAATTTTAAAAAAAGGAGAAATATAGATGTTAAGTATATTATCGGCTATTCAAAATGTGGCACTACAGCAGCCACAAAAAACTGCGTATCAAACCAATCGTGAGTCCTTAACGTATAGTGAGCTTTGGTATCTCTCTGATTGTGTAGCACACTATTTACTAGCTCTTGACTTAGAAAGAAAACAGCCGATTGTCGTCTACGGTCATATGTCAACATTGCAAATTGTTGCCTTTTTAGGTGCTGTTAAGGCTGGGCATCCATATGTACCAGTTGATTCGTCTACACCTTCTGAAAGACTACAGCTTATTATTGAAGCCTCTGAAGCCTGTATGCTACTAAAAACAGAATCATTAAGTGCTCCATTGTCAATCCCTGAAGTGGCGGTAAGTGATATTATCACACAGCCTTCTACTATTTCAGTAGAGCCTTCCTCATGGGTTCAGGAGCAAGACGTTTATTATATTATTTACACATCTGGTTCAACTGGTAAACCTAAGGGTGTCCAAATTACAGCCGATAACTTAGCGCATTTTGTTGATTGGATGAATAAGCACTTCCCATTACAGGAATCTGGAGTGTTTTTAAATCAGGCTCCCTATTCCTTTGATTTATCAGTAATGGATTTATATCCTGCCTTGATAAATGGGCAGACACTTTATGCGATTACACAAGAGCAAATTGCTTATCCAAAATCACTATTTGATGCATTAGCTACGGCTGAAATCCGTGTTTGGACCTCAACACCGTCCTTTGTGAAAATGTGCTTAATGAATAAAGAGTGGCATCAGGAGTTAATGCCTGCTTTAGATACATTTTTATTCTGCGGAGAGGTTTTACCAGTATCCGTTGTGCAAGAATTAATGCAGCGCTTCCCACAGGCAACTATCTTTAATTTATATGGGCCAACTGAAACAACCGTCGCTGTATCTTATGTGGAAGTCACACCTGAACTGTTGGAGCAATTTGATCAATTACCAATCGCTCCGCTATCAGAACCAAATCTTTCACTATTAGAGGATGGAGAGATTATTATTTCAGGACCAACTGTTAGTGCAGGCTATCTTGGTGCACCTGATTTAACGCAAAAGGCCTTTCCTACAATAAATGGGCAGCGCATTTATAAAACTGGTGATATTGGCTATGAAAAAGACGGCTATCTGTTCTTTTCAGGTCGTAAGGATTTTCAAGTAAAGCTACACGGCTATCGTTTAGAAATCGAAGAAATTGAAAAGCAAATTGGCAATCTACCACCCGTTTCTAGCTGTGTTGTTGTACCTGTATTAAAGGATGGCGAGATTGTTTCACTTAATGCGTTCGTTGTTTTGCGCGAGCCATTACTGGAATCTGCCTTTAAAATGACGAAGCAGCTTAAATCGTTGTTATCAGAGTATTTACCAGCCTATATGATTCCGAAAACCTTCAAATACATGGACGCTTTACCTCTAAATACAAATGGTAAAGTTGATCGTAAAGGATTGGCGGTTATGGAAACAGTATGACGCCTTATGGAAATATCGTTTTTTTCATCATTATTGGGATTTTGTTGCTGCCAACAATTATTTTAGGATTACGTGAAAAATCTGCAAAAGGCTATAATATCTTTGTTTCCATTATTGTTTTGGCTCTTATTTTTGGTAATTCTTTAAATGGCACAATCTCTCTTATACTCTTTACAATATTTCAGTTACTATTAATCATTGGTTATCAAAAATACCGACTACAAAAAAATAGTGGCACTGTATTTATTGTGGCTGTACTGCTGTCCATCTTGCCGCTTGTGCTTGTAAAGGTTCTTCCGATTCTTGGGCTACATCATTTATTTGGATTCTTAGGAGTATCCTACATTACCTTTAAATCTGTACAAATGATTTTAGAAACACGCGATGGTCTATTAAAGGATAAAATTTCAGTGGTCGAGCTAGCTTATTTTTTACTGTTCTTCCCAACTGTTTCATCAGGACCTATTGATCGTTGGCGACGCTTTTATAAAGATTTGCATACAGTTCCGTCAAATCAGGACTATCAAAAACTACTATTAAGTGGGATTAATTATATATTTGTAGGCTTTTTATATAAATTTATTTTGGCTTATTTAATCTATAATTACACACTTATTTATTTACCAAATCATACCTATAATTATTTGACACCTTTTCAAGGGCAAATAGCGTATATGTATATGTATAGTTTTTATTTATTTTTTGATTTTGCTGGCTATAGTGCCTTTGCCGTTGGAGTCAGTCGCATTATGGGCATTCAAACGCCAATTAACTTTAATCGTCCATTTTCGAGTCGCAATATTAAAGACTTTTGGAATCGTTGGCATATGAGCCTTTCATTTTGGTTTAGAGATTATGTTTATATGCGCTTCGTGCTTTGGATGACGAAGAAAAAATGGATTAAAAATAAATTTACAATCTCATATATTGGCTTCCTTTTACTGTTCTTTTTAATGGGAATTTGGCATGGACTAGAATGGCACTTTGTGGTCTATGGTCTTTACCATGCCCTGTTAATCATTAGCTTCGATAAATTTGAACGCTGGAACAAAAAACGTAAGCTTTGGCCGAAAAATAAATGGACACATGCAATTGGCGTGTTTATCACTTTTAATGCTGTTTGTTTTGGCTTTTATATTTTTTCAGGGAAATTATTTTAAACAAGGCTTTATTAAACACAGCCTAAATATAAAGGAGAATTTTAACTATGGAGAAACAACAAGTTTTAGAAATGCTAGTGGAATTATGCGAGGACGATATCATTGTAGAAAACCCAGATATTGATTTATTCGAAGAAGGGCTACTTGATTCATTCGGTACCATTAATCTATTAGTCGAAATTGAAAGCCGCTTTAATATCTCAGTACCAATAACTGATTTCAATCGTGAGGAATGGAACACGCCAAATCGTATTGTAGCGAAATTAGCTGAAAGACAATGATTAAAAAAGGCTTTTTATCACTATTTATTGCCTTTGTTCTATTTGCGGTCTTCGTATTTTTCCCAAATTCATGGATCAAAGCATGGATTTCAGATGAAGATGTAGAGCAGGCAAAAACGAACATGTCTCCTTTAGTGTTCCAGGGCATGTACTTACAGGAGAGAATGCTGCAGGAGCCGAACTCAATGCCTTTATACGGCTCATCGGAATTAAATCGCTTTGACCCCTTCCACCCCTATAATTATGCACGGGCTACAAATGCACCGTATTCGACATTTATGATAGGGCGAGGGGGGATGCAGTCTATTACACACTTTTTAAATTTTGCTGCACAGGAGAAAAATTTAAAGGATAAAAAAATTGTTTTCATCGTTTCTCCTCAATGGTTTACGGAGAAAGGAATGGGTGAATTACACTTTTCTCCTAACTATTCCATGCTACATGCCTATGATTTAGCATACAATAAGGACATTGATGTAGAGCTTCGAAATCGTGCAATGGAGCGTCTGTTAAAATTTGAAACAGTGAATCGCGATCAGCTATTAAGAACAATCTATCAATATCAATTATCGAATGGCAAGGAACAACCTGTTGTTGGACGTCTTGCGATGATGGCAGGGCATTTCCAAAAAGCACTGCTGGAGAAAAAAGATTTATATTACTCAATTTTCCCTAGAGAGTCACATAAATTAAAAAATAATGACAAGCTGATAACAAATCAAACATTTGAGCAGCAATTGAAAAATGCTGAGAACTATGGCAAGAAGCGTGTATCTAATGATTTAATGATTGAAAATAAATTTTATAAACGTCTTGTCAATGCTGATTTAACAAAGTTTAAAGGCACTCGAAAGAACGAAGATTATACAGTATCACCTGAATATGAGGATTTTCAGCTCGTAATAGATATTTTAAAGGATGCTGGTGCAAAGCCGCTATTTATCTCTATTCCTGTGAATGGCTATTGGTATGACTATAACGAATATCCACAGGAGCGTCGTCAAAAATATTACGAAAAAATGGAGCAAGTATTAACAAATGCAAATGTTCCATATGTTGATTTCTCTGATCATGAATATGACCCTTATTTTATTATGGATACGATTCATATTGCATGGAAGGGCTGGGTATACGTAGATCAAGAGCTAGATAACTATTGGACACAATCTTAAATTATTATCCTTTAACAGATGAAAAGACAGTCTAAAGTGTTAATCACTTAAGGCTGTCTTTTTTATTGCTCTTTACTAATATCTGTTTCTTACTTCTTGACTCTCCCCTTAACTGGACAGATATACTTATAAAGTAAACTTCAAGCAGCAGCGTTACACAGCCCGGTGTTTTAGATTTTCAAAAAGGAGATGATACTCAATGTTTAAAATTAGCGAGTTTTCAAAGCTTAGCCAAGTTTCTATCAAAACATTACGTTACTATGACCAATTGGGTTTACTTAAGCCTGCTTATACCGATCAATTTTCAGGCTATCGATATTTTTCAGCTGAGCAAATGTTTCAAATTCATCGCATTTTGGCTTTCAAGGAGCTGGGGTTTTCATTAGAACAAATTCGACAAATGATGGACGAAAATATTCCCCTAGAACATATTCGAGGTATGTTTAGAGTCAAACAAAACGAAATTCAATCTATATTAGAAAAGGAACAGGCTAAGCTTTTTCGAATTAAAGAAAGCCTACGTATCATTGAATATGAGCGAAAAGATTTATCCTCACTTGACGTTGTCTTAAAGGAAATTAAATCACAGCATGTAATCTCTTATCGTAAGAAGACCTCATTAAGTGAAATTCCAGAAATGTTTCGACATTTGGATCAATATATAGGAAGCCCTAAACCACATTCTTTGTCTCAGATGGTCCTTTGGCATGGCTGCGAAGAGTGTGAGGATGAGATTGATATAGAAGTAGCTCGTCCGTTAACTATTGATTTGCCCAGTCACCCATTCTTTACTATAAAAAAATTACCAGAGATTACGATGATGGCTACTCTTGTACATCATTGCTCAACAATAAACAGATGCACTGCAAGTACAGAGTTAGCATTATGGATTGAACGTAATGGCTATCGCTTGAAAAATGGTGAACCTCGCTGTGAAATTTGCATTCCTCATGAAAAAGTAGATAATCCAGAATTTTATGTTGCAGAGGTTCAGATTGCTGTAGAAAAAGCTTCAAATTGAGGTTGTATAGGAGGAGAAACTACCTTGACTAAGCATCAAAAGCTTTTAACTTTAAATTTATTTTTATTAACCTTTGTCCTTGGAACGAGTGAATTTGTCATTGTTGGACTACTGTCTGAAGTGGCAGATGACTTAAATATCTCCATCTCTATGACTGGAGCTCTTGTATCAACTTTTGCTATAGCTTTTGCAATCGGTACACCCATCTTAACTGCTTTATCCAGTAGATTTGCAAAATACCCATTAATGTTGACATTAATCTTACTATTTATTGTTGGTAATATTTCATCTGCTTTATCAGAAACATATGGGCTGCTAATTGTTTCGAGAATATTTACTGCTGTTATAACAGGTGTTTTAATTGCACTTGCAATGGCAATCGCTAGCGAGGTAATGCCAGCAGAAAAAAGAGGACATGTTATTTCAATTATATTCACTGGTTTTACTATAGCAAGTGTAATTGGCGTGCCGATTGGGACCTTTATTGGTCAATCAGGTGGCTGGAGATTGACCTTTTGGTTTACTGCTCTATTGGGAAGCATTTCCCTAATTGCTAGCTCCGTTACAATACCTAAAAAATTAATAGGAACAAAAAGCTCCTTAAAAAAACAAATCGGCCTATTAACGAATAAGCGGATTATCATAGCATTTTTTATTCCAGCTTTAAGCATTGCTGCTACATATACTGTATACACTTATTTAACACCTTTACTGCTTGATGTACTATTCATCCCAAAACGATCTATTAGTTTAGTATTCTTACTTTATGGAGTAGTATCTATCTTTAGTACGATAATAGGTGGAAAATTGGTAACTCGTAATGGAATAGGAAAACTGCGATATATATTTCTTATACAAGCTATCATTCTTGGGTTATTTTTTATTTCTTCAAATTCCATTATTGCTGGACTATTGAACATCTCTTTTATAGCCCTTATTGTGTATATCATGAACTCCACTATGCAATTGTATTTTATCGATTTAGCAGATAGACACTATCCTTCTGCTAAAAATTTAGCAGCATCATTAACGCCTGTTTCTGTAAATATCGGCATTGCAATTGGGTCAGCTCTAGGAGGATTTGTCACGACAAATATGAGGCTTGTTGATGTATCCTGGGTTGGAGGAATTGTAGCAATCAGTGCAGCATTGCTAACATTTATCAGCTATCATTTCGATCAAAAAGCCTCTACTCAAATAACATAGATTATTGTAGCAAAATAGGCGTTGTCTAAAAGGTTCATCAAAGAAATTCGATTTCTTATAAAAGACTTTTTTTAGACAACCCCATATCAGCTACAAAAACAGTTTTTAGCTTTTATTTTTCATTCAAAAGCCAATTCTCGGCATCGTTTCTGTCTTCAAATCAAACGTTCTATTACTTCTTGAGCATTCCATGTTCCTTTCATTACATTATAACCACCCGTTTGATCAAAAATAGTCCAATGTTAAAACGGCAAAAGAACGATTTCTTTATATCAATTATCGTAATACTTCTTTCACATAATACGACATTTGGGTACTAACATTGCTTAATTTTTCAATTGCCTCACTAAATTGCTGCACTAGTTCGGCTTGTTCATTGGATGCCACTTCAATTTGCTCCATGCTCTCCATCAAGGATTGAACATTATTAGTGATGGTCTTAAGAGAAGTTTCAATTTGTTCTGTAGCGGTAGATGTTTCACTCGATAATTTCCGAACCTCCTGTGCCACAATATTGAACCCTGCTCCATATTGCCCAGCACGTGCTGCCTCAATAGATGCATTTAAGCCAAGTAAATTGGTTTGCTTAGAAATGATTTTAATGAAATCTGTCACTTCATTGGAGCGTGAGGAATTTTCAAGAGCATGTCGAGATTTTTCTGCGATGGATTCACTTGTTGCGGATAGCTCTTCAGAATGTGCGGCTATTGTATGTATTTTTAATTGTAAATCTTGAATAATTGTTTGTAGACTTTCCATAAATGCTCCGACTTTTTCTTGAGCCTCTAGTGGGAAAAGCAAGCTTAATATTCCTACGACTTCACCATTTTCTCTTATAGGATACAACTCACTATTCATAGGGATACCAAAATACTCTTTTGGAACACTACGCTTTAAAAATTCCCCCTGTGCAACGCGACGAAAATCTGATGAATCCTCTGGAATAAAGCCAACTTTTAAATGTGTTTTTACTTTTATTCCATCTAATACAAATAGTACTTCTCTTGTCATACGATCATTTAATGTGATAGATATTTCCTTCTTAAATACTTCATGAAAAATTGGTAATGTTTCTTTTAATGCCTGTATTACCCCCATTACAACGCCCTCCCTTTGTTCTCTCAATGCAATTATACCTTATAGGATGTTAAGTAAGTTATATATTTTGGTAAATGTTAGTCTTTTTGTAATATTTAATTTCAAGAAAATTGTATCTCTTGACATGACTTTATACAAATCTAAAGTTCTAGAGTAGGAATTTTTGAATTTATAGACAGGGCTGATTTGGGTATTATGGATATTGGTACACTTATTATGCGGTTCTTTATGAGCTGAGCGTTGTTGGATTTTTCCTGAGCGGTTTTTCCTGGGAACCCGAGCTGTTTTGGGCCTGGCCTGAGCGTTTTTCCTGGGGACCTGAGCTGTTTCTGACTCGACCTGAGCGTTTTTCCTCGGGACCCGAGCTGTTTTGGGCCCGACCTGAGCGTTTTTCCTGGGGACCCGAGCTGTTTTGGGCCCGACCTGAGCGCTTTTCCTGGAGACCCGAGCTGTTTCTGACTCGACCTGAGCGTTTTCTTCCTCTTAACCCGAGCAGTTCTTGATTCTTCCTGAGCGGTTTTCCTCTTAACCCGATCAGTTTTTGACCCTAATAATAAAATTGTTTAATTCTTGTTCAACAAACACATTATTAGTTCAATTAAAGGTATTTTAATAGTCATCTACATTACGAGCTAAAAATTCCTCAATAAAATTCCTTAGCCTCATTATCTCCCGCCACTAACATTTATAATTTCTCCAAGGATATAATTTGAAGCATCGGAGGAAAGGAAGGCAATTACCTCGGCTATTTCCATAGGTGTTGCAGCCCGTTTAATAGGTACAGATGAAGCCATACGCTCAAGTCGATTATCGCCAGGAGCAAATTTATCGTGAAAAGGTGTTTCTACCATTCCAGGTGCTACCCCATTCACGATAATTCCATATTCAATTAGCTCTCTGGACATTCCAATCGTCATTGTATTGATCGCCCCTTTAGCAGATGCATAATGAATACTTTCTCCTGCCCCTCCAATACGTGCAGCCGCTGAAGATACATTAATAATTTTCCCGCTTTTTTTTGGAATCATATATTTTAATACAGCTTTGGAACATAAGAGAACACTGTTCACATTTAATTTGAACGTTTCTTCCCACAGCTCTTCACTCATATCCATAAATGTACTTTGGCGGATGCCACCACCAGCGTTATTAACTAAAACGTCAATTGTGCCAAATGAAGAAATAGCTTGTTCAACCATTGCGTTCACTTCTTCTTTATTCATCACATCAGCTTGAATGGCAATGGCCTCTCCATCCTTTTCGAGAATTCTTTGGACGGCTTCCATGGCCCCACTCACATTTGAATGATAATTAATAATTACTTTAGCCCCTTTAGATGCCATCAACTCGGCAGTCGCAAGCCCAATACCAGAGCTAGCGCCTGTGACGAGAATAACCTTTCCAGATAAATTATGCATAGTGTTTTCCCTCCTACCAATATGTTTTTAATAGTAATTCTACATTTTACATCTTTAAACCTTTTAAAGAGATTATTATATATAGGAAATTGTGGGTTTATTAGAACTTTTAAGAAAACCTACTCAATTAACAGCACCCAAATAAACCCATCATATCCAACCTATTGTTATTACATCATCATGACAAAATTCAATTACATATCTTAACGTTGGACTATAAATCCATTGGTCTGGTCCCATATCCATAATATCCTCAATGCTTTCTAGTATTGTAAGTAAGGAGGTCTTTACCAATGGGTATTTGTAAATCCCAACAATAAGATAAACAGGAATTGAAATATCCAAAGATTGATTAGTTAGGACGGTAGGAATATTCAATATGTCTTCTTTAGTAAGAATAATTTTTTTACTCACCTTTTCCCAATCAATTCTTCCCCAAAATGCAATTGGAAAGCAATTTGTCATTTTACATTCAATTTTTTCACTTTCGCTCTCATCTAATATATCCACTGTGCTCTTTTCAGGGAACAGCTCTAACATGACCGAGATTTGTTGCTCCTTTTCCAATTTCTCTTCATGTTTCTTTCTTTCTTGGATTAGATATTCTAAACGCGTTTTTCTTTCTTCTCTATTCATAGGAAAATGCTCCTTTACAAACCGACTATACCACGCTCTTCAACTAAACTCCCCCATTAGAATTAAAGAATTAAATAACTTTATTATCACTTGACTGCTTACCGTACTTACAAAAAAAATCGCCTACTAGGTCAAAGGGCACTGAAAAACTAAAAAAATTCACTTTTTTATATTAGAAATTTGTCTTTTGTTAGATTTGAAAACTTAAAAAAGTCGATTTGCATCACAATTTTTGTGGCAAATCGACTTTTTCAGTGCCCTCCTAGGTCATTAGATAACCTTTGAGGCGATTTTTGTAAGTGGCTCAAAATATTTTACATTATAAAATGAATGTAAGCCTAAATATTTGATGATACTCTTCTTCTGTCATATAAAAACCTCCACCGATAATTTTTTTGTATCTTAGTAATTTGGTGGATTCCGTAATTGATATTTCAATAATCTCTTATTGAAATATCTTTATGTTGTAGCAATGAAAAATGTAACGAGCACGATTTCTTGTTGGTTAAATTAACCACGTGCTATTGCTTATTTCCGAAAAACTGTTCCACATATTCTTTTTCCTCTTCAGCAGTAAATAAACGAGTTGCTTTCCCTCCAGAGTCGGCAGTGCCACCTTCACGTTCCCAAACGAAATTGTGATCTTCTACCGAATGTGAAAAATCACCTTTTGACCATCTTTCCAATATTTCGATGTAAAATTCTTGATATACATAACCGTTTACATTTTTTTTGGCTATAGCTAACAATCGGTCAATTTTGGCCTGTGTGATTTGCTCATGTCCCCATTTTCCGTCAGTTACAACTTTTTGATGAGACATAGTATGAATGGCGTATAGCATTTTATAATCTGGTAAATCGTCAGGATATTGTTTTTCCAAAGCGATTTCTTCAGAAGTTTTTTCAACATATTCTACTTCTGCTTCTTTTTCTTTTTCTTTTTCTTTTTCTGAAACAATATTATCTTCAGACGTTTCTTCGACATATCCCACGGCTGCTTTTTCTTTTTCAGGAACAGGTTTCTCCATTTGTTCGGTGAATTTGAAGTAACCAAAAATTCCACCAAAAATGCCCAATATTCCAATGATAACGATAGTCGCCTTTGTTTTTCTTTTCATGTTATTACTCCTCAATAATTTTGTATCATTATGTAATTTTATATTGGTTTATATTATGTAATTAGGATAATAATAACACAACATTGAAATAACCTGTAGTTATGGCAATGAAAACCCAATCTACCTCTAAATTTATTAATTCCGAACATCTAATGGTTGTATCTGCAAACATAGCAATAATCACTTTGTTTCGGGCGTTCAAATACGTTTTAAAATCGTATGCTTCAATCATTTTCGCAATTTCTTGGTCAGTAAATGTAGATATAACAGTTTTATCTTCCTTCAACAATTTGGTACGTGCCATGATGTTTAACGTTACATACTCTTCTGCTACTAAATACGTGTAAAACGACCTCAACGATTTAATTACAGTGTTAATGTAAGTCGCTTTTTTACCAAGATTTAATTGATGTTGAATATATTTTTTTACATGAACTGTAGAAATGTCTTCAATTTCATTCACGTCATGAAACTCATCCAGATATTGAATGAAATGAGTTGTATTGTAGTTATAAGTTTCTGTTGTTCTGATTGAATAATTTTTAATCTGTAATTCGAATGTAAATTCTTTTAACAAGTCTTTGATAAGCAAATAAAAAACCCCCAATCTACAAGTGTTTATCACACTTATAAATCAGAGGTTGAAACAATACATAAGTATTGCTAAATTCACCTAAATGTACAACATAGTTCAAGTTGTATAAAAAGGTTGTGTATTACTAAGTTCAAAGCATTTTCGCTTAAAACTACTGCTTACTTTAAGTTATAGAATGAATTTAAACCAAGATACTCAGCTGTTGCACCTAGTTGATCTTCAATACGAAGAAGTTGGTTGTATTTCGCTACGCGGTCTGTACGTGATGGAGCACCCGTTTTAATTTGACCAGCATTTGTCGCAACTGCGATATCAGCAATTGTTGCATCTTCTGATTCACCAGAACGATGAGAGATAACTGCTGTATAACCAGCACGTTTTGCCATTTCGATTGCTTCAAATGTTTCTGTTAACGTACCGATTTGGTTTACTTTGATAAGGATTGAATTTCCTACGCCTTGCTCAATACCAGCCGATAATTTTTTCGTATTTGTTACAAATAAATCATCACCTACTAATTGTACGCGACCACCAATACGATCCGTTAATAGCTTGTGTCCAGCCCAGTCATTTTCGTCTAAGCCGTCTTCAATTGAAATGATTGGGTATTTATTTGTTAACTCTTCATACCAATCAACCATTTCTTCAGAAGTTTTCACAACACCTTCACCATCTAAGTGATATTTGCTGTCTTCTTTATTAAATAGTTCAGATGACGCTACATCCATTGCCAGTTTAACTTCCTCGCCTGGTTTATAGC
The DNA here is from genome assembly GCF_058788755.1 of Lysinibacillus sp. FW301-JW8. Taxonomy (NCBI): domain Bacteria; kingdom Bacillati; phylum Bacillota; class Bacilli; order Caryophanales; family Bacillaceae; genus Lysinibacillus; species Lysinibacillus sp. FW301-JW8. The sequence goes on along the minus strand of NZ_JBYTBB010000031.1, from coordinate 32,512 downwards.
CTGCTTTTTCGATAGCTTCTAAAATTACAGTAATGGCTTCTTCGTTAGAGCCAAGGTTTGGTGCGAAACCACCTTCATCACCTACTGCTGTGTTATAGCCTTTTGCTTTCAAAACAGCTTTTAGGCTATGGAAGATTTCAGCACCCATACGTAATGCATGACGGAATGATTCTGCGCCAACAGGCATCACCATAAACTCTTGAATATCTACATTATTGTCAGCGTGTGCGCCACCATTTAAGATATTCATCATTGGTACTGGTAATTGTTTTGAGTTAAAACCACCAAGATATTGATAAAGAGGTACATCTAAATAATCTGCCGCAGCATGTGCAACTGCCATGGATACACCTAGAATTGCGTTAGCACCTAATTTCCCTTTATTTTCTGTGCCATCTAGCTCGATTAAAGTTTTGTCGATTACGACTTGATCAAGAACTGAATAGTTTCCTTCTAATTCTTGTGCAATAATTGTGTTAACATTTTCAACTGCTTTTAATACACCTTTGCCTAGGTAACGAGATTGGTCACCATCGCGTAATTCTACTGCCTCGTATTCACCTGTAGATGCTCCTGAAGGTACGATTGCACGTCCAAAAGCTCCTGATTCTGTAAATACTTCAACCTCTACTGTTGGGTTACCACGTGAGTCTAAAACTTCGCGCGCATAAACTTGTGTAATAAATGGCATAATTAATTCTCCTCTTTTTCAATTAATGATTGTCCTGTCATTTCAGCAGGCTGTGATACCTCTAATAATTCTAACATGGTTGGTGCTAAATCGGCTAAAATGCCACCATTTCGTAAAACTAAATTCGGTTTCGTCACAATTACTGGAACAGGATTTGTTGTATGAGCTGTCATTGGCTCCCCTGCTAAAGTCAGCACTTCATCAGAATTACCATGGTCAGCTGTAATAATAGCTGCTCCTCCTTTTGCAAGAAGTGCATCTACTACTTTCCCTAGACATTCATCGACTGCTTCTATCGCTTTAATTGTTGGCTCTAGCATTCCGCTATGTCCAACCATATCAGGGTTAGCAAAATTAAGAATGATCCCATCAAATTTTTCAGCCGCAATTTCTGCAAGCAAGGCTTCTGTCACTTCATAGGCAGACATTTCAGGTTTTAAGTCGTATGTCGCAACCTTTGGGGATGCAATTAAAATACGTTCTTCCCCTTCAAATTTCTCCTCACGTCCACCACTCATAAAGAATGTCACATGCGGATATTTTTCTGTTTCTGCAATTCGTAGCTGTGTTTTACCATTTGAGGCCAACACTTCACCTATCGTATTTTTTAGGTTGTCATTTTCATAGGCTACCTGAGTATGGGCTTCATCACTATAGTGTGTGAAGGAAACAAATTTTAAATTCTTTGGATGCTTAGCTGATAAAGCAAAGCCATCAAATTCATTATTTGTAAATACTTTAGACAATTGAATGGCACGGTCAGGACGGAAATTAAAGAAAATCACTGCGTCATTATCATTAATTGTTGCCACTGGCTCACTTTGCTCTTGAATACTAAATGGAATCACAAATTCATCTGTTACCTCACGCTTATAGGATGCTGCTACACCACTTTTTGCACTTTCTGCCGTTTGGCCAACGCCATCAACAAGTACATTGTAAGTTAGAGCTACACGATCCCATCGTTTATCGCGGTCCATTGCATAGTAACGTCCATGAATAGAAGCAAATTGACCTACACCAATTTCAGCCATTTGCTTTTCAGTTTCTTCAATATAACTTAATGCTGTTGTTGGTCCAACATCTCGACCATCTAAGAAGCCATGTACAAAAACTTCGTCTAAGCCTTGTTGTTTTGCAAGCTTTAATAGTGCAAACATATGCTCATAATGGCTATGTACGCCACCATCTGAAAGTAAGCCCATAATATGAAGATTAGATTGATGAGCCTTAGCATGTGCTATTGCATCCAAAAATGCTTTACTCGTAAAGAAGTCTCCTTCACGGATTGATTTATTTAAACGTGTTAAGCTTTGATAAACAATACGTCCAGCACCGATATTTAAGTGTCCAACTTCAGAGTTTCCCATTTGACCTTCTGGTAACCCTACTGCTTCACCTGCTGCCGTTAATGTAGCATGGGGATACTGGTTCCAATAACGATCAAAATTAGGCTTATTTGCTTGTGCTACTGCATTTCCGAATGTTTCATCACGAAATGCAAAGCCATCTAAAATAATTAATGCTACTGGCTTTTTAGGCATTTGCCGCCGCCTCCAATAATGTTAAATATGATTCTGGTTGTAAGCTAGCACCACCAACTAAGGCACCATCAATATGCTCTTTTGATAATAATTCTGCGATATTTTCAGGCTTCACACTGCCACCGTACTGAATACGCACAGCAGCCGCTGTTTCAGCGTTGTATAAATCTTCCACAACCGCACGGATAGCTCCACATACTTGATTTGCATCTTCAGCTGTTGCTGTTTTACCTGTACCGATTGCCCAAATTGGCTCATAGGCAATGACCATATGCTCCACTTCTTGTGCTCCAAATCCAGCAAGTGCTGCTTTAATTTGACTAGCAACCTTTTGCTCAGTCGTTCCTGCTTCACGTTCTGTGAGCGTTTCTCCACAGCAAATAATTGGTACGATGTTATGTGCTAGTGCAGCTGCTACCTTTTTATTAATGGCCTCATCTGTTTCATTGTAGTATTCACGACGTTCTGAGTGCCCTAAAATAACATAGTCTACTTGTACACTAGCTAGCTGATTTGGGCTGATTTCCCCTGTAAACGCACCTTCATTTTCATAATGCATTGTTTGTGCACCAATTGCCAGCTCTGATTCACTAGCAACCTGCACAAGTGTAGGTAAGTAAAGTGCTGGTGCGCAAACAACAGCATCTACTTTGTCATTTGAAGGAAGTTTGTCCTGTATAGCATCGACAAACTGGATAGCCTCTTCAAAGGTTTTATACATTTTCCAGTTACCTGCAATAATTGGTTTACGCATCGTTTTGCCTCCAACAGTTTATTTATCGTTTAAAGCCACAATTCCAGGAAGCTCTTTACCTTCCATTAATTCTAATGAAGCACCGCCGCCTGTAGAAATGTGATTCATCTTATCTGCTACTTCAAATTTTTCAACAGCAGCTGCTGAATCGCCACCGCCAATTACTGTATAACCTGCTGTATCGGCCATTGCCTCAGCTACAGTTTTAGTACCGTTTGCAAATTTATCCATTTCAAAGACACCCATAGGACCATTCCAAATGATTAATTTAGAATTCTGAATGACCTCTGCATAATTTGCTGCTGTTTTTGGACCAATATCTAAGCCCATCCAATCTGCTGGAATCGCGTCTACATCTACAATTTTTGTTTCTGCATCTTTTGAAAATTCATTTGCAACAACTGCATCAATCGGCATATGTAATTGCACGCCTTTTGCCTTCGCCTTGTCAATAAAAGATTTAGCTAGCTCAATTTTGTCTTCTTCCAATAAAGATTTGCCGATATCATGCCCTTGCGCTTTAATGAATGTAAATGATAATCCCCCGCCAATAATTAAATGGTCTACCTTTTCCAGTAAGCTTTCAATAACACCGATTTTATCCTTCACTTTAGCACCACCGATAATGGCCGTAAATGGGCGCTCAGGATTAGATAATGCTTTTCCTAATACATCTAATTCCTTTTGCATCAGGAAACCTGAAACAGCTGGCACATGCTTTGCAATACCTTCTGTTGAGGCGTGTGCACGGTGAGCTGCACCAAAAGCATCATTGACATAGACATCCGCTAATTTTGCAAATGCTTCTGCAAGTGCTGGGTCGTTTTTCTCTTCACCAGCGTGGAAACGTACATTTTCTAGTAAAAGAATGTCACCATCTTGCATGTTTGCAACAGCTTCCTCTACCTCTTTACCAATTGATTCATCCAATTTAGTAACAGGCTTACCGATTAATTCAGCTAATCGAACTCCTACAGCCGTTAGGCGCATTTCTTCTTTTATTTCACCCTTTGGACGTCCCAAGTGAGAGGCTAAGATTACTTTAGCACCTTGCTCCACTAAATATTCAATTGTTGGAATTGCTGCACGAATACGTGTATCATCCATAATCACACCATCCGCCATCGGTACATTAAAATCGACACGTACAAATACGCGCTGCCCTTTTACCTCAATATCTTTCATCGTCTTCTTATTTAACATGAAGAAACCCCCTTCAAAGTTTATAATTTGTGAATTCCATGGATCACCCAACTTGGCTCCTCAATTCTTCACAATCACTATTTTTAGTCAATAATGTCCCAGTGTAATTGCGATCGGGAGCTTTATCTTGATTCAATGGGCGTACAAACGCCCGCTGAATCAAGATATAAAATAGCATGTCTCTTAGATTTCATTAAAGTAACCAGCTATTGATAAAGTACCCTTTTACTTGCTTTTATAGTAACAAAAGTCACGTTCTATGTCTTGCAATTGTATACGTAATTGTTTGAAAGATCCTTAGTTAAACCTTGCACCTATCCAACGCTATATTTCTGTATCAATTATGCCCCAGCGTATTTGCGTTGAGATTTTTTCGAGCTCGCAAGAAAAGCTTCCCTTCAAAATCCGTGACATTCTTCTGGAGCTTTATCTTGATTTAGCAGGTGTTTGGAACGTCTGCTGAATCTAGATAAAAAAAGAGTAAGGGGTAAACATCCCTTACTCTCTTTACCCTTGTATATTATATCTTTTCGATATTATAAAGGCTATACTTTTTATACCTAAAAAGCGGTATTATGTCACACTTTTTACTTTTATTTTCGAAATATGACGCTTATTTACGATTGAATCCTTTTTCCGCAATATATAAAGCTAAGTCCATTAAACGAGTCGAATAACCAATTTCGTTATCATACCATGCTAGAACCTTCACCATGCTGTTCTCTAATACCATAGTGGAAAGACCGTCTACTGTCGAAGAATCATGATTACCGTTGTAGTCAATAGACACTAAAGGTAATTCATTGTAGCCTAAAATACCTTTAAGTTCATTTTCTGAGGCATCTTTTAATGCCGCATTAATGGATTCTTTCGTTACATCTGCTTTTAGTTCTACTACTAAATCAACACATGAAACGTTTGGTGTTGGCACACGCATAGAGAAGCCATCTAATTTACCTTTTAATTGAGGTAAAACTTTTGAAACTGCTACAGCCGCCCCTGTTGTTGTTGGAATCATTGACACAGCACCTGCACGTGCACGACGTGGATCAGAGTGCGGGAAATCAAGAATACGTTGATCGTTCGTATAAGAGTGAATTGTTGTCATCATACCGCGGACAATACCGAATTTTTCATCCAATATTTTTGCAACAGGTGCTAAACAGTTCGTTGTACAAGAAGCATTTGAAATAACATCGTCTGTTTCAGGATTGTAGTCCTCATGGTTTACACCCATTACAAATGTAGGCATTGCACCCTTCGCTGGTGCTGAAAGAATTGCCTTTTTAGCACCTGCTTCAATATGCTTACTCACTTCTTCCATAGAGCGGAATTTACCTGTACATTCAAGTACAACATCTACACTAAGTTCACCCCATGGTAATTGAGTAGGATCTTTTTCAGCATAAACTTTCACATTTTTTCCATTCACAATGAAAGAATCGCCTTCTGCATAAACTTCAGCATCGTAGATACCGTGTACTGAATCATATTTTAATAAATGTGCAAGCTGACCAGCATCTGTTAAATCATTTACTGCAACTACTTCGAATTCATCGTGCTTCATTGCTTCACGAAATACTAAACGTCCAATACGCCCAAATCCATTAATCGCTAATTTTAATGCCATTGTCAATTCCTCCAATAATGTTTAAATGATTATTTTGCCAAGTTGGCTTTATTCTCAACCAGAAGTGTAGAACACTCACTGAAGTAGAATTATTTTTTCAAACCTAATACTATTCTATAAAGAAGGTAAACCCTCAGCGATAGCTTTTGCAGCTGCCTCATCAGTAATAAATATAGTTTGCTTTGGCGCAACCTTAAAATACGATAGCATTGCCTTCACTTTTTGTTTACCTGCAGCAAGTGCAATTACTTGCTTACTACCTTGAACCTGCTCAAGCTGAATACCAATTGTACGAATTCGATGAACAATCTCACCTGCATCATTAAAATAATAACCAAACGCTTCACTCACAGCACCCTTTTCTTCGAGAATTCGTAAATCCTCAGGTGATGAGTTCCGCCTTAAAGCCATTTCCTCCGCAGAACCAATTCCATGAATAACACAATCTGCATGCTTATAATAATCCATCATTTCTGTTACCATTGGCTCAGTTAGCATAGCTTGATATGCCTGCTCGCTTAAATGCTCAGGTAAAAACAAGGTGCGATATTGCGCATCCATCTGCATGGCAAATGTTGCAACAAGTGTGTTGGCTTGCATCTGCATTTCATGTCCAATTCCACCACGTGCAGCTACAAAAGTGATGTTTTGTGCATTTGCAGGATGTAGAAATGGTGTGAGTGATGCAACAGATTTACCACCTGTAACAGCCACCACCTGACCATCAAAACTAGAGGACATATATACTTGTGCTGCCTCCCTACCAAGCAAGGTTAACACCGTATCGTCCTCATTATAATCACCTGGTACTACAATCACATGCTGTAAACCAAAATGCTTTTCCAGTAATTTTGCTAACTGGGTAAGTCCCGACCATTCATAGACGAGCGTTCTTAATTTTTCTATTACTACTTCACCATCATCTGTACATACCATACCCGACTTTTGAGAATCTAATAACCCTTGCTCACGTAAAATATCTGTTTCTTTTCGTATTTCCCGTTCAGTCATTTTTAGTGATTCTGCAAGTATTCGACGTCCAATAGGCTGCAATAGCTGGATTGTCTGCAAAATACGGTATCTTGTTTGAAGAAGCGGATACATTTCTGGAAGTAGCCTTTGCTGTGCCTCAGGTACAGATAACATATCTATCTACTCCCTTTTCAATAACAGTGGGTCGTTTTTTATCCCACTATATTATTTTACGTCCCACTTATGGTTTTATTATAATATGCTTTTAGTTAAAGAGCAAGTGTATGCTATGGAAATTGGAAAAAAATTAATATTGGTTAGTTTCCAATTATGAAAAAAAAAAGGACCTCATAACTTTAAGATAGTTATGAGACCTTAGTCGACTTATTTTGTAAAAGATAAAATGGCGTTTTTCTTGAATCCTTCTAAAGCTTTTGTTGCTTCATTTTTATTTGTATATTCAAAAATACGAACATCCTTTTTCTCAAATACTGTAATAACCCACATTGTAAAATCTCCCTTCGAATTTGTTTTTGTAATATAACAACCACTAGAAATCGTGATACTTTTTTAACTGTTTTATAACAATTTCTTTCTTGATCCCTATTCTACTCCGATTTATTTAAAAAGAAAGCTAAATGTGAAGGTCTTCACAAACTGTTCAAATTCAAAACGCTTTCATTGAACAATTTGTGAAATGTGAGATTGTTAACGTTCTAAACAAGCATCAAGTAGGAGGACTAACATTGATTTTGCTAGATAAAATAAAAAAATTCCGCTCTTTCTTCGCCACTATTTTATCTAGCAGGAGAAATGCGAAATTTAAATAAAGGGTATCTTTTTTTGTAAAGCGTGCAATTTGCTGCTCATTTGTTTATTCTATGACACAATCATTTGCAAGACAAATGCTCCATCAATGTTGCGTAATCTAAATTACCATATTGTATCACTTGCCCATCCTTTTCTACTACTGGAATCATTAACATATATTTTTCATGTACTGCCTCATCTTCTTCAATATCAATGATATCGAAATGAAAAACTACGTCCTCTTGTACAAGCTTTAAAGTATACAGACCTTCCACGCAAAGCCCACAATTAGCCCGTGTAAAAAATTTCACATTCACTTTACAGCACCTCCTTAGACTATTATAAAACGAATCAACCATATATACTAAGATACTATAAAGCTTCTCTAGTTTTTCGTACACTCATACAGAGTCTTTTTTTACTATAGAAGAGTTTTTGCCAATTATAACGGACAACACAACAGCAATTGCAATAACAATTGTAAATACTGTAATCGATTCATGAAGAAATAAAGCTGCAAAAATAATCATTAAAAATGGCTGTAAATATTGTATTTGGCTAACTCTAGAAATACCGTCCATTGCCATTCCACCATACCATGCTACATAGGCTAGAAATTGACTTACAATCGCTAAATATAAAAAGCTAATCCAAGCTTTTAAAGGTGCATGTAACATCTCTTCTGAAACGTTTAGAGATACTGGTATGATTAGAAAAGGAACCGCAATAATAATGGCCCATGCAATCACTTGCCAGCTACCTAGTTCTTGTGCAAGCATGCCGCCCTCCGCATAACTAAGCCCGAGTATTACGACAGCAGCCAATAATGCTAAATCCGCAATATGTAACTGTCCCAGTCCAAGATAAATTGCATAAATGATTACGGCTAGGGCACCTGCTATACTAGACAGCCAAAATTTACGAGATGGAATTTCCCCCGCTCTTATCATTGCAAAGCCTGCTGTAGCTAAAGGTAACAGAGTTAGCTCAACCGCTCCATGAGATACTGGCAAACTAGTCATTGCCCAAGAAGTTAGGAGGGGAAATCCTAACACGGCACCTAAAGAGACAATTACTAAGCTTTTAAACTGACGAGCACTAGGTAATTTTTCTTTTCTTGCAATCAAGATAATAGCAACTAAAATTGAAGCAATTACTGCTCTTCCTAAACCAACGAATGTAGTACCAAAATATTCAACAGCCACACTAGTTGCAGGTAAGGTTAAACTAAAACAAATAACCCCTAATAAACCCAATAATATCCCCATTTTTTCTTTTCTACTTTCTTGCACAATCAATCAGCTCCCCTTATTGTTAAGTACAAAACTGTCCCATCTGTACTGGTATAATACATAATAAGAGAACCCATCGTTAAAAGAAATAGAGTTTTCTAGCATCTGTCCTGGTACAGAATAAGGAGAGGATTTTTATGGATACAAAATATAATGGAATTGTTAAAGACATTAAAAATCAGCTTGCGAATGGTTATCTGCTAGCAGGTAGCAAGCTTCCTTCAGTCCGGCAACTGTCCGAGAAATTTTCCTGCAGCAAAAACACAGTTATTAAAGCATATGACGAATTGGAAAAAGAACATTTAATATTCTCTATCCCAAAAAGTGGTTATTATGTTGTCAATGAATTTCAGCAACTTGACAATAGAAGAACTACCATCGATTTTTTATCTGCTGGTCCCGATAAAAACATCATGCCATACATTGATTTTCAGCACTGTATCAATCAAGCAATTGATACATATAAGGAAGAATTATTTACTTATTCTGATCAACAAGGCTTCTACTCTTTGCGCGTACAGTTGGTAAAATACTTACAAAGCTTACAGGTCTTTACCGAACCAGAAAGATTATTTATTGTCTCTGGTTCACAGCAAGCATTGAATTTATTAGTGTCCATGCCATTTCCAAATGGCAAAAATAATATTTTAATTGAACAGCCTACTTATTTTGGTTTTATCGAATCAGCTAATTTGCATTCTATAACTACCTTTGGAATTGATTTATCTATGGATGGGATAGATTATGAACGTCTAGAGTATATTTTTCGCAATAATGATATTAAGTTTTTCTATATTGTGCCAAGGTTTCAAAACCCACTTGGTCATAGCTACACAAATAAAGAGAAAAAGAAAATTGTAGAATTGGCTGAAAAATACGATGTGTATATAGTTGAGGATGATTTTTTAGCGGAGCTTGATCCGAACACTAAATCTGATCCATTATTTTCATACAATCCTTCTGGAAGAGTTATTTATATAAAAAGTTTTTCAAAGATTTTTCTCCCTGGTTTAAGGATTGCCACTATCATTCTTCCCAAAATAATGAGCAGCCATTTTTCACGCTACAAGTTTACTGCTGATTTTAATAGTTCCATTCTTTCGCAGGGTGCACTTGAGATTTATTTAAAAAATGGAATGTTTCAAAGTCATATAAAAAAATAAAGGAACTCTATTTTGGAAAGATGAAGCACTTACAGGAGGCTTGTGAATTATTACTACCTAATAACACGCTTTACACAAAGCCATCATCCGGATTTTATCTTACTATCTACTTGCCAGAGCATGTTGCAGCAAAGCAAATTGTTCATTTGTTAAAGGAACAACAGATTTTGGTTGATGATGCCTCTAGAATGTTCCTGTCAGAATATAAAAAGGAAAACCTAATTCGCCTAAGCATTTCTCAAGTGGAAGATGATCAAATTCATACTGGCGTAGAAACGCTGGCTCATTGTATCACATTGATTGACAGCAAGAAATATAATAAGACCAGCCATAAAATTCAGCTCTTATAAACCATATTTCTCACATAAAAAGACTGCGCAAGTAATATGCACAGTCTCTTTTTCTATTATTTTTTCAGATGACTATCTAAGAATTTTAACATCGCATTATAGAATTCGACTTTGTTTTCTTCATTAAGGAAGCCATGGCCTTCATTCTCTTTTAGCATGTACTCCACGTCGATACCTCTAGCACGTAATGCTTCCACAATTTGATCTGATTCTGCTTTGTTTACACGTGGATCATTAGCGCCTTGTGCCACGAATAGTGGTGTTTTAATTTTATCCGCATGGAAAACTGGAGAAGCAGCTGTTAATAGCTCTTTATCCTTCTCTGGATGACCTACTCGCTCATAGAACATTTCACGCATTGTTTCCCAATATGGAGGAATTGTATTTAATAATGTAAAGATATTCGATACACCTACATAGTCAACTGCTGCTGCATATAAATCTGGTGTAAATGTAATGCCTGCTAAAGTAGCATATCCGCCAAATGATGCTCCGTAAATGCCAATTCGTTTAGGGTCCGCAATACCTTGGTCAATTGCCCATTGTACGCCGTCTGTAATATCATCTTGAATTTTTAGACCCCACTGTTTATTACCAGCCTGCAGGAATTCCTTACCATAACCAGTAGAAGAACGGAAATTCACCTGTAAGACAGCATATCCGCGGTTTGCTAATAATTGCACCTCTGGATTGAAGCCCCACATATCACGTGCCCATGGACCACCATGTGGATTAACGATAAGCGGTAGATTTTTAGCTTCTTTGTTTTTTGGCAAAGTCAGATAGCCATTAATTGTTAAGCCATCTCTACTCTTATAGGAAATTGGATGCATTTCAGATAGTTCCTCAGATTTTAACCAAGGGCTTAATGTAGCCAATTCTGTCAATTTATCTGTTAGAGAATCATAGTAATAATATTTTCCGAAAACCGTATCACTAGAAACACTAACAATAAATTTAGTCATTTCCTTATTGTAATCGTTAATACCTAATTCACTTTCATGAACTCCTAATTTATCTTGTATTTTACGGAATAGCTTTTCAAAGTTCTCATCAAAGAATTGGTAATGTGGTTTATCTGTTATATAAGCACCATATAATAGTTTATCCTGCTCAGCACTATATAGTACACCTGCAACGTCTACTTCTTTATTAGACATAATGACTTCTTCTTTGCCTTCTAGATCATACTTAACAACTTCTACTTTGTCTCTTCCTTTATTAGAGGTTGCATAAATATATTTATTATCCTTCGAGAAAGCAAGAGGCATTACTTCATCCCCTGCTTCTAGTTCAATAAATGGCTTAAATTCGTCTTTTTCGGAATCACGATAAAGAATAGTCCCAACTACCCCATCTGATTCAACCGCAACACGCACATTTCCGTCACGATCTGCTAACCAGTTAGAGATATTGCCAGGGTTTTTAGCAACATGTGTTGTTTTACCAGTCTTCACATTAAGCTTGTACACATCAAATACTGTCGCATCTTCTTTGTTCATCATAATCAGAATTTCATCTTTAACACCCTGCAAACCACTCAATAAACCTACAGTAACATTTGGATACGGCGTTAAATCCTTTTCCTCTGTCCCGTTAAATGTTGTAGAGTAGATATGGAAATTCTCATCTCCACCTTTATCCTTAACATATAATAATGTATCATCCTTCCAGAAGGAACCAGCTATATCTCGATCCTTTGAACTTGATACACGGGCAGGCTCGCTATCATCACCCATTTTTTTCACAAAAACATTAGAACGATTTTCCCATGCTGATGAGAACGTTATATAGTTACCATCTGGCGAAAGCTGATAGCCAAAGTTGCCTGGGCTTTTCATGAAGTCTTCTACAGAAATTTCCTTTACGCCCTCGTTATTAGTACCGTTTTTCACTTGTTTAGCATTATTTAAAATTTTGACTGCATCCTGCTTAGAAATCGTATTATCACTAATTAAAAGGCCTGTAAATAATCCAAGCTTAGCTGCTTTTTCTTTGTACTCAGCAAGCGTTGCTTCTTTTTCCTCTTTATTTAAAGCTCTTACTAAAATACGTGCTGCTTCATCACGTTTAATAGCAAGGGTTAAATCCTTTAATTCCTCACCTTTTACCCACGTTGCAATGATTTGCTGACGCATAGAATCTGATCCATGCTGGAAGGTTAAAGCTGTTACAGCTAAATTAAGAAATTCCTGTGCCGTTACACTTTCCTCTTGGCCTACTACTTGTTGACTAGTTTCATTGGCAGCTCGAACCTCTTGCATTGTGACTGGATAAACAGCAGAAGTCGTTAAAATGACCGCTAATGATGCCGATAAAAATCTTTTTTTCAAAATGATTCCTCCTTATATCATTGTGCGTTATATCGTTTGTCGATATATTAAAATTATAACAACTTTAGCGTTTTTGTCAATAAATGATAATAGTTAAATATAATTTCCTTTTAAACCAGTAAAAAAGCGAACTGCCAGCAGCTCACTTTTTAATCGTTTAAAATTTGCGACTTGCCCCGCCACCAGCTGATGAACCTCCTCCAAATCCACCAAAGCCACCTCCGCCTGAGCCTCGGCTGCTAAAGCCACCACCAAATCCTCCTGGATAGCCTCCTCTGCCACCTGAGCGAGGTCCTCTTCCACCACCGTTAGAAATAATGGAATAAAAAATAAGTACAATGACAACAAGTACAATAATCATCCATATTGGCATCTCTTTATCCTCAGCTGAATTTGTAGGTGTCTCTCCCTCCCAATTGTACTCCTCTGCAACAGTTTGAAATACTTCAGCATACGTTGCTTTAAATGCTTGATCAATGTCACCAGCACTTGCATTTGGATAAAACGCTGTATCTAATATCCGTCCAAGCTTACCATCTGGCAATGCCCCTTCAAGCCCCTGACCAACCGCAATAACGACATCATTATTGCCTTCGCCCTGACCAAATGTTGCTAATAGTAAAACACCGTTATTTTTTTGTGCATCGCCAATTCCCCAAGAGCGAATCATTTTAGTCGCATACATCTTCGGCTCCTGCCCATGAATGGATTCTACTGTGACAACCATTATTTCAGCACCTGTACCTTTGTCAAGCTGCTGTGAATAATGATTAAGCTCTTCTTTAACTGAAGAGGATAATACATTAGCAAAATCATGAATATACGTATTTTTCATGGGAGTGGGCATTGCTGCATCTGCCATTCTAATCAATACAAAAAATGAGAAACAAACGATTGCAAATTGCACAATAAAACGTTTCATTATTGCTTACCTGAATTACTGAAATCAATAGATGGCGCCTTTTCAGAGCCTGCAGCTGCTTTAAAATATTCCTTCTGCTCAAAGCCAAACATGCCTGCAATTAAATTTCCTGGGAAACGTTTAACATTTTTATTAAAGGTCTGAACTTCATTATTATAGTCCTCACGGGCAACTGCTAGCCGGTTTTCTGTTCCAGCTAATTCATCCATCAATTGTCGAAAATTAGCATCTGCCTTTAAATTTGGATAATTTTCTACCACTACAAGCAAACGACTAAGTGCGCCATTCAATGCATCATTCGCAACTGCCTGTTCCTCTGGAGTACGTGCATTTCCCATTTGTGAGCGCGCCTCAGAAATACTAGAAATGATATCTTGCTCATGTTTGGCATACCCTTTCACGGATTCCACTAAATTCGGAATTAAATCATAGCGACGCTGAAGCTGATTTTCAACCTGAGCCCATTTTGAATCCACGCTCTCTTCCGCTGTTACTAGGCTGTTGTATTTAGGAATAAATAATAAAGCTAGTAAAACTAAAATAATGATTATTATTCCTATAGGTCCAAAAGCTTTTTTCAAATTGTATTCCCTCCTTTACATGCTTACTTTTCTTTACCTCTAATGTGCTGCAAAAAAACATCTCTATTCTATATATATGCCAATGGATTTATACCGTATGAAATATATCTAAATAGACATACTAAATACTGCAACAAAATAACATTTAGGAGGCGTTTTTTTTGTCACAATCATTTCACAACGAATCAGCTAACCAACCATCATTCAACCAACAACAAAGCCTAAATCATGGTGGACATGAAGTTATGGACATGCATGAAACACTTGGCGAAATTATTGCTGGTATGAATCAATCCATTATTTTACGTCCACATGTAAAGGACCCAGAATTACTTAACATTTTGGATCGCCAATATAACTTCACTTTAGGAATGTATAACACTATTGTGGAATCATTTAAAACTGGGCATGATCCATCTGTTCCAACTGGGCGTTATCAAATGGAGACAGGCAATAACTTTACTTATGGATTAAATCCTGGGCAACCTAAAAAACCAATGCAAAATGCAAATGAAATTAATGATGAAACAATTTCTGGCTTCTTATTAGGTGCTCAAAAAGGTGCAGCAAAATGTATGACGGCTGCGGCAACTGAGACTACAAACCCTGTAGTTCGTCGTGTTGTTGCAGATAGTATTCCCAACTGTATTGAAATGGCATACGAATTATCTATTTACCAAAATAAACATGGCTACTATCAAGTGCCTCAATATTCACAGCAGGATATGCGAACAATACTCGATTCATTCGGTACTACTACAAATCCTCTTCATTAAAAAAAAGCAGTCTCACATGTGATACAAATCACCTGAGACTGCTTTCATTATTAGTTATAAAACTTTTCCTAAAAATGCTTTTGTTCGTTCATTTCGAGGATTTCCGAAAATTTCCTCCGGTGCTCCTTCTTCAACAATATAGCCGCCATCCATAAAGACCACACGATCGCCTACCTCACGTGCAAAGCCCATTTCATGTGTAACGACAATCATTGTCATTCCCTCAGCTGCTAAGTTCTTCATTACATCTAGCACCTCTTTTACCATTTCTGGATCAAGTGCTGATGTAGGTTCATCAAATAAAATCGCTTTTGGTTTCATTGCTAAAGCCCGAGCAATAGCTACACGTTGCTGCTGACCACCTGAAAGCTGTTCAGGATAGTTATATGCCTTACTATCTAAACCAACCTTCTTAAGAAGCTCATGTCCTAACGCTTCTGCGTCGGCACGACTCATCTTACGAATTTGCATAGGAGCCATTGTCACATTATCAATAACCGTCATGTGCGGGAATAAATTGAACTGTTGAAACACCATGCCTACCTCTGCACGTATTGCATTTATATTTGTTTTAGGATCATTAATCTTCACATTTTCAATATAAATGGCACCATCAGTCACTTCTTCTAGCATATTAATGCAGCGTAAAAAGGTACTTTTCCCTGAACCAGATGGTCCTATTACACAAACTACCTGTTTTTCTTGTATTTCATAATCAATACCTTTTAACACTTCTAGCTTGCCAAAATATTTGTGTAAATTCTGAATTTTAATCATCGTACTTCCCGCCCTTCTGCCTTACGAGGGACATAGCTATTACTGAATCGCTTCTCGATAAATGTCACAATTTTTGTTACACCATACGTTAAAACTAAATATAATAATGCTGCAACAATGTAAGGCTCCCAGAAACGGAAGCTGGCTCCTGCTACTACTTTACTTGCATATAAAATATCTGGAGCAGCAATAACTGTTACTAATGAGGAATCCTTTAATAGCGCAATAAATTCATTCCCTAAAGGTGGGATCATTCGTCTAAATGCCTGTGGTAAAATGACCTTTCTCATCGCTTGGTTATGTGTTAAGCCAAGTGATCGAGCTGCCTCCATCTGACCTTTCGCAATACTTTGAATGCCCGCACGGAAGATTTCCGCATTATAGGCCGCACAGTTTAAAATAAGTGCCGTTATCCCTGACACCATATAACCTAAAGAGTGTCCAAAAATCGTAGGTATTACGGCTAAGTGAATTAATAAAATTTGCACTAGCATTGGTGTTCCACGGAATAAATCAACATAAAGCTTACATGGCCAATAAATCCATTTTTTCGTTGATAATTTTCCGAGCCCTAAAAATAATCCTAAAAAAATACCACCAAAATAACCACTGAGTGTCAAAATTAATGTTACGCCAATACCACGTATAAACATATCTCGGTAGTTCCAGACTATGTCCCAGCGTAAGTCAAAGATGTCCATCCGAAAACCCCATTTCCCCTAAAAAGTTACGAAAGAATATGAAACCGCTAGCCTATCAACTATGCGCTAGGGGCATCATTATCCTTGTCTTACTTAAAGTCTGAGCCAGTAATTTCTTTTAATTTACCGTTTTCTTTAATCTTTTGTAGACCTTCATTTAATAGGTTTAAAAGCTCTTTATTTCCTTTTTGAACCATGAAGCCATAATATTCTTTTTCAAATGCATCATCTTCTACTATTTTAAGTTTTTGATCTGGATGTGCTTTGATATATTCATAAACTACTGCATTATCACCGATCGCAGCATCTACATTGCCATTCAGCATTTCTTGGATAGCCACTGGTTGATTTTCAAATGCCATAATTTTTGTACTAGCATCACCCTGTAGTTTTTTGGCAGCTTCGTGACCAGTAGCATTAATTTGTACCGAAATCTTTTTATCTTTTAACTCAGCTAATGACTTAATCTTTGAATCTTCTTTTACAACAATTAATAATTGAGATTCATAATATGGCTCTGTAAAATCAAATGACTCTTTACGCTTTTCATTAATTGTGATCCCTGATGCCCCAATATCTGTTTCACCATTTTGAATTGTTTGGAATACAGGCTCCCAACCAATATTTTGCCATTCTACTTCAAAGTTCATTTCATCAGCAATAGCCTTCAAAATATCGACATCAATCCCTACAATATTCCCTTTATCGTCAATTGATTCAAAAGG
Source organism: Lysinibacillus sp. FW301-JW8 (assembly GCF_058788755.1). NCBI lineage: Bacteria > Bacillati > Bacillota > Bacilli > Caryophanales > Bacillaceae > Lysinibacillus > Lysinibacillus sp. FW301-JW8. The sequence goes on along the minus strand of NZ_JBYTBB010000031.1, from coordinate 15,288 downwards.
AGCGAAAGTAGCCTCAGTACCTACCTTATAAACTTTTTTACCGCTTCCACCATCCTCTGCTGGTGCACTACCTGATGATTTATCTTCCTTCGCGCCACATCCTGCTAGAGCTAGCATTAGTGCTGCCACGAGCATAAGTAACATGGTTAATCTTTTTTTCATAGCGTTTCCCCCTAAAATAAGTTTTTCCGAAATATGACTTCATTTTTCACAATTCGGAAATGTTCGACTATTAGGTCAATTATAGTAACATTATTGCCAATAGACAATAACTTTTCGTATAAAAGTAATTATTTTTTCATAAAAATTTATCTCTATGCGTTATTTTAGCAAAAAACGGTATGAATAAACGAAAATAGCATCAAAAATGTATATTTATACACGGCTAATCATGCCATAATTAGATAGTTTTAGGCAAAAAAAAAAGAATCCCCTCAGATAGGATTCTTTTTTTCGACTAGATGGCTAGTCCTCACGTACAGTATGTTCACTAAAAAATAATTTGGAGTTGTTGCTTTTTTTGAAGGTTTGAATGGAACAAATACGGGAATAATGCCAATTAGGGCAGTATTTCCACTATTTTCCCTTCTTTCTCCACTAAGCAGGCTGCTAAACTACTTATTAGGAGAATCGAGCTATAAATGTATATCAAATAATCAGTAAAATGGCGCCCTCGGAGGGAATCGAACCCCCAGTGCAAGAACCGGAATCTTACGTGTTATCCATTACACCACGAGGGCAATTAAAAACAAAAAAAAAGTACTCACTCTAGGCTTTATGAAAAGCATGATGTAGATAATCCTCATTTTTTGAAGCATACCCGCAAAATAGTGAACCGTACTTTAAACTTATGACCTTAACTATTATACAAACGTATTGCTAACAATTCAACTATAGAATGCAAAAACAATTTATTTTTTTATTTCACTTTAGCAGGGTTAATATTTGACCTTCCCTGACTATAATGTGTATGATAAGGATACAGCTGAAATACAACAGAAGTTTTCAGCAAAAGTATTCGAATTTAGTTTTATTAAGGAGGATTTAACATGAATTTAATTCCTACAGTTATTGAACAAACAAGCCGTGGTGAACGTGCCTATGACATCTATTCACGACTACTAAAAGACCGCATCATCCTTTTAGGAAGTGCGATTGATGACAACGTGGCTAACTCTATCGTAGCACAGCTTTTATTCCTACAAGCTGAAGATCCAGATAAAGATATCTCACTTTATATTAACTCACCAGGTGGATCAATCACTGCTGGTATGGCCATCTATGACACAATGCAAATTATCAAACCACAAGTGCAGACAATTTGTATCGGTATGGCAGCATCTATGGGGGCATTCCTACTTGCAGCAGGTGAGCCTGGTAAACGATTCGCATTACCAAATGCAGAAGTAATGATTCACCAACCACTTGGTGGTGCACAGGGTCAAGCAACTGAGATTGAAATCGCTGCAAAACGAATTTTATTCCTACGTGAAAAATTAAATGGTATCTTATCAGAACGTACTGGGCAACCGCTTGAAGTCATTTCAAGAGATACAGATCGTGATAACTTCATGACGGCTGAACGTGCAAAAGAATATGGCTTAATCGACCATATTATGGACCGTAACGACCGTAAATAACACAGTACAGACATCTCAGATTTAGTTCTGAGATGTCTTTTTTTACTTTTAATCCGTTCTATCCGTCACATTAGCTACGCTATCCACCACTTCTAGTAATTAGATACACAAAAAACTGCCCAATTTATTGGACAGTCTTTATATTTAATCTTCTTTTTCGATTAATTCTGCCAATGCTGTAACCGCTTGCTCAGCATCGTTGCCTTCACTGCTTAAAACTACCTCTGTTCCTTTGGCAATAGCTAAGCTCATTACACCCATAATGGATTTAGCATTAACTTTTTTCTCATCCTTCTCAAGAAAGATATCTGCACTAAAACGATTTGCCTCTTGAACAAATAACGCTGCTTGTCTAGCCTGTAGTCCTAATTTTAATTTGACTTGGACTCTTCTCTCGGTCATTCTCAAAACTCCCCTTTACTACCGTTCATCTTATTAGTTTTATCTTACCTCACTTACTAGCAAAAGAACAATACGCGATTACGCATCACATTCATACCTGAAAAGTATGAAAACTTAACCGCCTATCTTTTCTCCACGTCTTAATGCATCTGCTATTTCGTCGATTTTTCGTAAACGATGATTGACACCTGATTTACTGACTGTTCCGCTTGATACCATTTCACCCAGTTCTTTAAGTGTGACATCTTGATATTCCACTCGTAAACGAGCAATTTCCCGAAGCTTTTCTGGTAATTGATCTAAACCAATAGAATTTTCAATAAATCGAATATTTTCTACCTGACGTAATGCTGCACCTATTGTTTTATTTAAGTTTGCTGTTTCACAATTGACAATACGGTTAACACTATTCCGCATATCCCGCAATATACGAACGTCCTCAAACTTCATCATTGCCTGATGAGCTCCTACAATATTAAGAAAATCAGAAATTTTTTCTGCCTCTTTTAAATAGGTCACAAAGCCCTTTTTCCGTTCTATTGTTTTTGCATTTAGCTCAAATTCATTCATCACATCCATTAAAGCCTCGCCATGCTCTTTATATAAAGAATAGATTTCTAAATGGTAGGCTGATGTTTCTGGATTATTAACAGAGCCGCCTGCTAAAAATGCACCTCGTAAATATGCTCTTTTTTGACCACTTTTTTTAATGAGCTCTGGAGAAATCGTATGATTGAATTGAAAGTCGTCTGAGATGATTTCTAAATCAATTAATAGCTCACGTGCACCTTCTCTTACACGGCAAATATATACGTTATTTTTTTTCAAACGCATTTTCTTTCGGACAAGTAACTCGACGTTATATGGATACAACTTTTTCATAATCGTATAGAGTCTTCTTGCAATTGCAGCGTTTTCAGTTTGTACGTCTAAGCTTAGCTGTTTATTCGCAAAGGATAATGAACCATTCATACGAATTAGGGCAGATACTTCTGCTTTCATACAATGATTGTCCGCTTCTATTTGCGTTAATTCTTTTTTTGTTTCAGAAGCAAAAGACATATCACGTGCCCCCCTTTCAACTTTCAGTTCTATGTATATGCTCATCCTATCATATACAATAAGCGCTTTATGATTGTATTTTTAGATTGTTTACTTTTTGTTTATAAATATTTGCGTATTCTACAAGCCATTTAGCAACATTTGCCGCATTATGACGAACCGTTCCATCTGACCGAATCGTTGCAATATCGCGCTTAATAACCTCTAATCCCATACTTTCAAGCTTTGCCACATCAAATGTTACAGGTTCAGCACATTCTTCCTTATAAAGCTCCTGTACAGGATGTGGTAACTTCTCTTCATTTACTAAAATAGAATCGATAAAGGAAGCGCCAACATGTTCGTAAATTGCTTTTACATGATCTCCTGCTGTATAGGAAATGGTTTCACCCTTTTGAGTCATTAAATTACAAACATAAATTTTTCTTCCTTTAGCTCTTACGACAGCCTCACCAATTTCTTTGACAAGCAGATTAGGTATGATACTCGTATATAAGCTACCAGGACCAATTAAAATATAATCCGCACGATGGATTGCTCGTATTGCCTCTGGTAACGGTTTCACATTTTCAGGCACTAAAAAAACACGACTAATTCGTTTTGTAGCCGTTGGAATTTTAGATTCACCTTCTATTGTAGAACCGTCCACAAGCTCTGCATGTAAATTAATCTTTTTATTGGCAGCTGGTATAACGCGACCATGGACCTTTAACACTTTTCCCATTTCACTAATGGCATGGTTAAAATCTCCAGTAATCTCTGTTAAAGCAGTGAGCATTAAATTACCTAATGAATGCCCTCGTAAATCTTGTGATGCTGAAAAACGATATTGAAACATTTGCTCTACAAGTGGTTCAACATCCGATAATGCCGCAATAACATTTCGGACATCGCCGGGCGGTGGTATATCATAATCATCCCGTAAGCGCCCTGAAGAACCACCATCATCCGCTACTGTTACAATAGCAGTAATATCAAATGGATGATGCTTCAGTCCCCTCAGTAATGTTGAAAGCCCTGTACCACCACCAATAACTACAAGCTTAGTTTGTCTTTTCCCCATTCACTCAATCCTTTCTTCGATTGATGTCACGATGCGTTATAACCGTATTCTCTTTTCCACCTAAATATGCCCCAAAATACTCTGCTAATGTCACTGAGCGATGCTGTCCACCCGTACAACCAAAGGCAATAACAAGCTGTGATTTTCCTTCTTGTCTATATAGAGGAATCATAAATTCAAATAAATCCTTCAGTTTTTGAATGAGAGTTTGTGTATCCTCAAGCGCTAAAACATAAGAGGATACTTCCGTCTGTAACCCCGTCTTAGGACGTAGCTCTTCAACATAGTATGGATTTTTTAAGAAACGCACGTCAAACACTAAATCTGCATCTATTGGCATACCATGTTTAAATCCAAAAGACATAATGTTAACCGAAAAAACATGGTCTGCATCACTTGCAAACTCCTTCGCGATTTTTTCACGTAGTTCCTTAGGCTTCATAGTAGATGTATTATAAACAAAATCAGCACGACCTTTAACTTCTGATAGCAAAATACGCTCTTGTTGAATACCATCTAATGGTAGGCCATTGACAGCTAGCGGGTGTGAACGTCTTGTTTCTTTATAGCGTCTAACTAATGTTGCATCATGTGCATCTAAAAACAATATACGTGCAACAATATCTCCTTCTTTTATTATATGGTCAAGAGCACCAATAAGAGAATCAAAAAAGTCACCACCACGCATATCCATGACAGCTGCAATACGTGCAGTATTTTTTCCCGAATCTCTGAGAAGGGTTAAAAAAGTTGTAAGTAACGCCGGTGGTAAATTATCAATACAGTAATACCCTAAATCCTCAAAGCTTTGAATAGCTACTGTTTTTCCAGCTCCAGACATTCCTGTAATAATAACCAATTCATGTGTACTTTGTTGGCCTTCAACCACCACTGTCATGCAGCTCCTTTTATTGTTCTTTTGATATTTGTATTTTTTCATGCAATAATTCAAAATCAGTCGTATATTCAAATGTTCCATACTGAATGCCTGATTGTGAGATGGCAAATTGTAAATTTGTCCGATCACCTTCAGCCATTGGCAAATGTTTTAAATCCTCTGCTGGGTGCCATGCAAGCTTGCCTTCTCTCGTTTCATCAAAAGGTGTACCCTCTATATCCTTAGCAACAAATGTATAAAGCATCCATTCATCAACGACTGCATTATTTTCTTTAATAACCATTGTATAAACACCCTTTAAATGCGCATTTAATGGTGTGACATTTGTTTCCTCTTGAAACTCACGTATAGCAGCCTCATAGATGGATTCACCGTTCTCCATTTTTCCACCTGGAGCAACGTACCAGCCACGTCTAGGCTTTTGAAGTAATAATACTTGACCGTCTTTAACGGCAATTAAATTTGCAATTCTTTGCATAGGCACACCTCTAATCACTTTGCATTCTATCTTTCATTATAGCAAGACCCAACAATATTTGTCCTCCAATCAGAACTTTAGTGTTTGACAATTTTCATCTTACTCGTATTCCTAGTAATCATGATTTTGCTATCACCTAAGAGGTCTAAATAACTACTTACAATTATTATTAAAATCCTACATAACAAAAATAGGTTGCCCCACCATATTAGGCGGAAACAACCTACTAAACAAAATAAAAGGGGGATTGCTAATTACACAATATATATTACACCTTTTATATGTCATTCAAGTTACAACAATATTAAAACCGTGTTAAAATTTGTATTTTTTTCCTTGGTACAGCTATTAACATTAAGCATTAATTTTCTCTAATAATTCTTCCACATAATGCTGTACTGCTTGTGCGGCAATACTTCCGTCACCTGTAGCTGTCACAATTTGACGAAGTGATTTTTCACGTACATCACCTGCTGCAAAGATACCTGGTACAGTTGTTTCCATGTTATCATTTGTTAAAATATAGCCCGCATCATTTAAAATACCTAAAGATTCAAATGGCTTTGTTAATGGTAGCATCCCGATATAAACAAATACGCCATCAGTCACAAATTCAGATTCTGTTCCATCTACAGTAGATTGTAATGTTACACTACCAACTTTGCCATTAGCTTCATTTATTTCTTTCACTGTTGAATTCCAGATGAAATCAATTTTTTCATTTGCAAAGGCACGATCTTGAAGTATTTTTTGTGCACGCAATTTATCGCGGCGGTGAACAATTGTTACTTTCTCAGCAAAGCGAGTTAAGTAAACACCTTCTTCGACTGCTGAATCTCCGCCACCTACGACAACAAGATTTTTTTGTTTGAAGAAAGCACCATCACAAACTGCACAATAGCTGACACCACGACCACCTAATTCTTTTTCGCCAGGCACGCCCATTTTTTTATATTCCGCACCTGTAGAAATGATAATCGCACGTGTTTTATATTCTTTCGCACCAGATTTGATTGTTTTATATTCATCCCCATCAATAATTTCAGAAACATCACCGTAAGCATATTCTGCGCCGAACTTTTTAGCATGGTCAAACATTTTTGTAGACAGCTCTGGTCCTAAAATTGTATCGAATCCTGGATAGTTTTCTACTTCTTCCGTATTTGCCATTTGTCCACCAGGGATACCACGTTCAATCATTAAAGTTGAAAGGTTTGCACGTGATGTATATACAGCAGCAGTCATTCCTGCAGGACCTGCACCAATTATTACAACATCATAAATTTTTTCTTCCGACATAAATTCTTCCCCCTACACAAATACTTTTTTATCCTGCTTAAATGTACAGTAAGTCTCCACTTTCAGATTTAAGTGATGCAAGAGTTGGCGATTAACTGCCCATGAAAGCCTGATCGGTTCAACTACTTTTTGAAGTCTCACCTATTATAACGATAGTAAGTTCATCGTATGTGAAAGTAAAAAGTTATTCAACTATGTTGCTCAGAGGTTACTTATGACCGTTTGGTAAGAACATTAAAATTTCATCAATATACTTTGATAAAGTCGCCACAGATACCCCATATTGCTGGGCTATCTCTTTTTTTGTAACCTTGAGCATTCGTGATGAACGAAATAAGAAATCATTCGCTCCTGCAATAGCTGCTGGATTTGTAAAACGATAATTGCTATTAAGTGCCTGTTCACAGAGAACAAACCACATTTGAAACATTGGTGCAATGAGGGCTGTAAGCTTCCCATACTGTTCTAATAAAATTTCTGGCACACTTACTGCCCGTAAAAAACTAGCCTCGACCTTGTTCTTCATATCAAAATGATGACCCAGTGCATAAGCTAAGAATAACTTTTCGAATGAACCATATTGCTCAACATCTATCCATTTTGGATGTGCAATAATTTCTTGTTTATGCGCTGTACAGCTCAATAAAAACAACCCAAAAATACGCTCACTAGTATAATTACTCTCTAGTTTTTCCACAATATAATCCCGGTCATGCTCTAATGCATCAAGCTCATATACATTTTCCTGTTCACGCCAAGGTTCAAAGCCCTCTTTGTCTGGATCTAGCTCTAATAGCTGCTCCCAAGCACTCTTAGAAATTTCCTTATGTCCTGAAAAGTATGCCGCATGGGATAACCAAAAATAAAAGCCAGCATCACCTATATAACCACGCTTTTGCATACTGCGTAACCATTTAAAGGCTAAATCATATTGCCCGACTAACGCTAATGTTGCACCTAGCTTGTAGCGATGTTCCCAAGTATATGGCTGAATTTTTACAAGTACATTTAAAAGGTCCTTTAATTCTTCTTCATTTTTTTCATAATACGCAATAACTGTTAAATTACATAAAGCATGTAAATTTCCCTTATTTTCACGCAAGACCGTGTTTAATAGTGACTTTGCCTGCTCTGCCTCACCAACATAAAAATAAGCAAGTGCTAAATTATTATAAGCTGACCAAAAATCTGGACGATCTTCAATTAATTCTTCTAGAATATTAATAGCTTCGGGGAAGTCCCCTTTTTCCATACAGCGCCTCGCCTGTTCCTGTCGATATAAATCCTCGCCAGTACCATCAAGCTCCTCAAAATCATCCTGCTCAAAAGCAACGAATTCTAATATTTCTGCCGCCTCATCTGCATAGGCTCCATCTGGCTCTTTTTGCAAATATTGCTCCGCAAAGCGTTTAGCATCTTGTATCATACCAATACAACCTGAAACCTCTGCCATATAAAAAATGATTTCTGGATTCTCTGGATCAATTTGATAGGCATGGCGAAGAAGATCATACGCTTCCTCGAAACGTTGACCCTCTAACTCCACGATTGCCAATTGCAATAAGATCATTGGATCATCTGGACTTAGATCTACTGCACGCTGTAAATATTTATAAGCTTTATTCATTTGACCACTATTCATTGCTTGAATTGATTTTTTATAATAATAGTCGCCTGTTGGAATGAACGACACGACATTCGTTAAATTCTCTTTTTTATGTTTCTTTTCCAAAATATTTCCTCCGAAACAAGAAATAAGGAACGTATTCCACGTTCCTTTACACAGTAAACTCTATTATACCATACAATTAGCAATATGCTGTTATTTCTCTTCGTGACGTTTTTCTAACACATGTAACACATCATAAACACTTACTTTTTGTTCTTGCAACAACACTAATAAATGGTAAATCAAATCAGCCGCTTCCCATTTAACCTCTTCTGCATCTCGATTTTTCGCACCAATGACAACTTCTGTTGCTTCTTCACCGACTTTTTTACAAATTTTATCGATTCCTTTATCGAATAAATATGTAGTATATGCGCCTTCTGGCATTTCTTGCTCACGTTTTTCAATAACGTTTACAAGCTTAGATATAATCTCAACAGAGCCAACCTTTGTATTTTGCTGAATAAGCTTTGTAAAGCAAGAGGTTGTGCCATTATGACAAGCTGGACCAGCAGGAAGTACTTCCACAACTAATGCATCACCGTCACAGTCAGCTTTAATAGATACCACTTTCTGCGTATGACCGCTAGTTGCCCCCTTGTGCCAAAGCTCTTGGCGTGAACGTGAATAAAACCATGTTTCACCTGATTCAAGTGTTTTTTCCAATGATTCTTTGTTCATATAGGCTACAGTTAGTACTTCTTTTGTATTGACATCTTGTACAACCGCAGTAACAAGACCTTTATCATCAAATTTAATGCCCTCTATCATCTTACTGCCACTCCTTTTTCACGTAAGTATTCTTTTACTTGCGCTACGCTTGTTTCTTTGTAATGAAAGATGGATGCTGCCAGCGCTGCATCTGCATCAACATTATCCGCTAATACTTCGTAAAAATGTTCGGCATTTCCTGCACCGCCACTAGCAATAACAGGAACTGTCACAGCCTCTCTCACTGCCTTAGTTAAGTCTAAATCAAAACCTGATTTTTCACCGTCCTGATTCATGCTTGTTAATAAAATTTCACCAGCGCCTAAGCGAACCGCTTCCCTCGCCCACTCTGTTGCTTGCCAACTAGTTTTGTTGCGACCACCATGAGTATAAATCATCCATGTACCGTCTTCATCACTATAGCGCGCATCAATTGCAACAACAATACATTGTGCACCAAAAAAGTCAGATCCTTCTTTAATAAGCTCTGGTCGCTCTAAGGCAGAGGTATTGACTGATACTTTATCAGCGCCTGCACGTAAAATGCGTTTCATATCATCCAATGTGCGAATCCCACCACCTACTGTAAATGGAATAGCTAGTGTCGCTGCAGTTTGTCGAACAACATCCACCATTGTTTCACGCCCTTCATGTGAGGCAGAGATATCAAGAAAGACAAGCTCGTCAGCCCCTTGCTCATCATAAAACTTGGCTAACTCTACTGGGTCACCCGCATCTCGTAAAGACACAAACTGCACACCTTTTACAACCCGTCCCTCTTTCACATCCAGACATGGAATAATACGCTTTGTTAGCATGAAGCTACCCCCTTCAACCATTGCTGTAATAAATAAACACCTAGCTCACCTGATTTTTCTGGATGAAACTGCATTCCCGTTACAGAGCCAGTGGCAACAATACCAGGAACCCGAATACCATGATAATCCGCATAGGCGACAAGCTCTGTATCATCAATATCTGTTGCATAAAAGGAGTGAACAAAATACACATACTTTGCTGATGGCAATGCTGTTAGCCAGGTTGGACGGTTAGTCATGACTAGCTCGTTCCAGCCCATATGCGGTACCCGATATACCTGACTATCATTCACACCATTGAAACGTTTAATGCTACCTTTGAAAAATCCTAAGCCTTTTGTTGCCGTAACCTCTTCACTTTCCTCAAATAGCAGCTGCATACCTAAGCAAATACCAAGCAGTGGACGATTGTCTGCCTTTACCTTTTGTAAATAGCGATCTAATTTTGTCTCAGCCAGTCGTTTCATAGCATCTGGAAATGCTCCCACACCCGGTAATAAAAGTGCATCTGTTGTATCCAGCGCTTTTTCATCAGCCGTAACAACCACCTCACAGCCAAGTCGTTCTAATGCCTGCTCTACACTAAATAAATTGCCCATACCATAATCGATCACACCTATTTTCACGTTAACAGCCCCTTAGTTGATGGCACACCTTTAACACGTGGATCAATTTCCACTGCCGCATCGATTGCACGTGCTAACGCCTTAAAAATTGCTTCAATAATATGATGTGTATTCTGTCCGTAAGGTACAATGACGTGAACATTCATTCGTGCTTCTAGAGCAAATTTCCATAAAAATTCATGAACTAATTCTGTATCGAAGCTACCCACTTTTTCTTTTAATTGCGGTACACGGTATTCTAAATGTGGACGATTAGAGCAATCTACAACGACCTGTGCTAGCGCATCATCCATTGGCACAAATGCTGTGCCGTAGCGTTTAATGCCCTTTTTATCACCAAGTGCTTCACGAATCGCTTGACCTAGTACGATTCCAAGGTCCTCTGTTGTATGGTGGTCGTCAATATAGGTATCACCATTCGCTTGAATTATTCCATCAAAAAGTCCATGCTTGATAAATAAATCTAGCATATGATCCATAAAGCCAACGCCAGTTTTAATATCAGCCTTCCCTTCACCATCTAAATCAATGGCTACTGAGATTTGTGTTTCATTTGTTGTTCTTTCTACTTTCGCAAAGCGTTTTTTTTCTGTCATTGTACTACTCCTTTTCCCATCCACGTGATTCCACTGCACGTGCATGCCCCTCTAAGCCTTCCATACGTGCAAGTCGTGCAATTTTCGGTGCATTTTCTGCCCATGTTTTTTCACTATAAAAAACGATACTGGATTTTTTCACAAAATCATCAACATTTAGCCCGCTGGCAAAGCGTGCAGTACTATTGGTTGGTAGTATATGGTTTGTCCCAGCAAAGTAATCACCAACAGGTTCAGAGCTATAACGCCCGATGAAAATACCACCCGCATGGCGAACCTGTTCAGCCACAGCCTCAGCATTTTTTGTCACAATTTCTAAATGCTCAGGTGCTAGTGAATTAATGGCATCTACTGCATCTGCCATCGTTTCAGCAACATAAATCGCTCCAAAGTTATCAATAGATGCACTTGCTATCTCTTGACGTGGTAAAGCAGTTAATTGCTTCTCCACTTCATAAGCTACTTTTTTAGCCAATTGCTCAGAAGTCGTCACTAAAATAGCACATGCCAACTGATCATGCTCCGCCTGCGATAATAGATCTGCCGCAACTTCATCCGCAAATGCAGTATCGTCTGCTAGCACAGCAATTTCACTTGGTCCCGCAATCATATCAATCGATACTTCACCAAATACCTCACGTTTGGCTAATGCTACAAAAATATTTCCTGGACCTGTAATTTTATCAACTGGTGAAATGGTTTCTGTACCATATGCAAGTGCCGCAATGGCTTGTGCTCCACCAATTTTATATATTTCCTCTACACCTAAAATTCGCGCTGCAGCAAGTACACCCGGTGGTAATTTTCCATCTCTCCCTGCTGGAGAAGAAATGACAATGCGTTTCACACCAGCAACTTGTGCAGGAATAACATTCATCAAAACTGACGATGGATAAGCCGCTATACCCCCAGGAACATACAGCCCCACTGCATCGAGCGCTGTAATTCGTTGCCCTAGCCATGACCCATTTTCTAGCTCTAAGCGATAACCTGAACGTTTTTGTTGCTCATGATATAGTCGAATATTTTGAGCAGCCTCTGTTAAATCATCATAAAGCTGTTGATCAATTGCATTAGCGCCTTCTTCTATTTCTTCCTGTGTCACACGTAGATTTTTAGGTGCAAAGCCATCCCATTTTTCTGTATAAGAACGTATAGCCGTGTCGCCCTCTGCTCGAACATCCGCTAATACTTGACGTACTACCTTTAACTGTTCTTCATTTCCACTTTCAAGCTGACGCTTTAAGGAAATACCCTTTGTTAGCTTTGTTATTTTCATAGGATTACTCCCCTTTTTCTATTTAGTTAACACATTTCTTTAGGCGTCTTACTAGATCGATAATACGATCTCCCTTCATCCGATAGCTTACTGGATTAGCAATTAACCGTGATGATACATCTGTAATAAATTCATATTCCATAAGACCATTTTCTTTAAGCGTTCGGCCAGTAGAAACAATATCGACAATTCGATCTGCTAAGCCAATCATAGGTGCCAATTCAATCGATCCATTAAGTTCAATAATTTCTACTTGCTCCCCAATGCCCTTATAATATTTCATAGCAATGTTTGGGTATTTCGTGGCTATTCTTGGCGCTATTTCATTCATCGTCGTATTAGGCAAACCTGCTGAAGCGATATAGCATGTACTAATTTTGAGATCCAGTAATTCATGCACTTCTCGTTGCTGCTCTAATAAAACATCCTTTCCTGCTATCCCAATATCTGCAACCCCATGTTCTACATAAACAGGAACATCCATTGGCTTAGCTAAAATAAAACGAATTTTCTCCTCAGGAATTTCTATCATCAATTTCCTGGACATTTCTACTTCCTCTGGTAAATTAAAGCCAGCTTCTAAAAGCATTTGGTATGCCTCTTCAAAAATACGCCCTTTCGGCATAGCAATCGTTAATTCATTCACCGCCAACTTCCTCCTGTCCAACAACAACTACCTCAGAAAAATAAGCTAAAAATGCTTTTTCATCGACTAGGCTACTTCTTAATTGCAAGGTAGCCTGTTTACCAGCCGATCGTAATGCTTGTACCTTTGCTAATGCCTCCTCGAATTGATCTTTCCCAAAAAGCACAACCACTGCTTCTTCACGCTCATTTGCTAGTCCATCAAGTGTTTCTAATAGACGATCGACCCGAATACTAAATCCAGTAGCACCTACTTTTGAACCAAACACTTCTAGTAACCCGTCATAACGGCCACCGTTGCCTAACGGAAATCCGCTTCCTAATGCAAACACTTCAAATAGCATGCCTGTGTAGTAGCTCATATGACTAGAAAGTGTAAAATCGAAGGCTACATAGTCCGCTAAATTAGCTATTTCAAGTAATTTAGCAAGCTGTTGCATATATTCTAATGCGTCATTTTTTCGCACATATTTTTCAATATCTTTGATTTGCTTTAAATTCATTGCTTCCTCAATAAATTGAAGTAATGCATCGGTTTTCGCTTTAGGTAAATCAAAAGATTCTACCGCTTCTTCAAATCCGACATAGTTGCGCTGCACAAGAAGTGTTCGGAGTATGCCTTGCTGTTCAACGCTTTCTGTATAATCTTGTAAAATACAATTTAATATGCCGGCATGACCGATAGTGACTTTAAATTTAGTTAAACCATATTGCTGTAATAGCTCCATTGCCGTCACAATCACTTCAGCGTCAGCAAACACAGAGTTGTCTCCAATTAACTCGATTCCCATCTGATCAAATTCTGCTGGACGCCCACCTTCTGTCTCCTGTGCACGAAAGACACTTGCAAAATAAGCAAGGCGTATTGGTATCATCTCTTTCAATAATTTAGATGTGGCAACCCGAGCAATTGGTGTTGTCATATCTGGTCGTAGTACTAACGTGTTTCCCTGACTATCTACGAGCTTAAATAAATGAGCATCAGCAATCGCAGAAGCTTTACCAACTGTATCAAAATACTCTACGGCAGGTGTCTTAATAAATTCATAACCTCTGCTGCATAAAAAGTCTCGTCCAGTATTTCTTACAGCCTCTACCTTTTCATATATTTGTGGAAATGTATCGCGCATTCCAAGTGGTTTCTCAAACATTTTTATTGAAGACATGTAGACACTTCCTTACGTTTCACTTTAATTCACTAGAGTATTAGAGAATTAGATTATGGAAGAATTCTAACTTATTTCTCCCATTCAGTCAATGTAAACTCTCTTGAATTCTCTAACAATTTCAACACTGATTATTCTGTTAATTATACACATTTACTAATGGAAAATAATGAAATTCAAAATATCTCCAAATTTTATTTCATGAATAGGGACAGTAGCCTATTGAGAATGAGAATGTGTCTATTTTATGACAAAGACATTTGTAGCAAAATTAGAAGTAAGCTAAAAAATGAGAATGATTATCTTTTGAATAGGTGCTTAAAAAAGATGAATTTATCAAAATCTTATTCTCATTAACTGTAATTATAAATTATTTCAAAATAATTTATATCACCTCATAAATTAAAATGATTCTCAGTTTCATTATCAAGTAGAATACTATATTATCAATATTTCTATTGATTATTACTCTCAATCTATTTTTTATTTTACATTTAAAAGAATACACTATAGAATAACATTAATAACCAAGTAGAAACATATACACTATAAATTGGAGGGATTTAATATGGCATGTCCATTCGTACAACTAAGTGAGCAAATGATCGTAAGTATTTGTAAGGGAGAATTTTATCCTGGAGACAAAGTTACACTACACACAAATGATGACATTGATGGTACAGCGATTAAATCAACTTTTGCAGAGTCCATTTGTTTAGGAGATCATGATAATTGTGAATTTAAGCCTGAATATGTAGCAGCAAATTCCCAACATTAAAATAAAACTGTTCCAAAAACATAGATACCTTTGTTTTTGGAACAGTTTTTTCATAGTGTTGAAAAACTAAATGGTCAAGGTACTCTTTGTGAACACTCCTAAGTCAAATGAAGGTGATCTCCGTTCCAGGCTACTCGCTTTCCTGTGGGCGAGCGACG
>NZ_JBYTBB010000030.1:0-60432 GCF_058788755.1 Lysinibacillus sp. FW301-JW8 | reverse complement strand
CTTTCGCTAACAGTTCCTACTGCCAAGTCTGTAGTGGACTTTCACCACCTAGTTGTTGCGCATGCCGGGCACACACATGAAACGACTATCGATAAAAATATCGATAGCCGTTTTTGAGAATTTCTAATTAGGTTTTTAGATTAAAGAGCTCCAGCCTTTAATTTTTCATGCCACTCCTTAAGGAATGGGATATCCTCTTCTTGAATAGCACCTGATTCATTAGCTGCTTCTATTAAATAATCAAAGTTTGTTAATGATACATATTGAATACCAGCTTGATCGAATGCTTGTTCAGCACGTGGTAGATTGTAAGTGTAGACACAAACAACACCCAACACCTCACAGCCTGCTGCTCGCAAAGCTTCTACCGCTGTAATAGATGAACCACCTGTAGAAACAATATCTTCTACTACCACTACTTTCTGACCCGCTGCGTATTTTCCTTCGATTTGATTGCCACGTCCATGCTCCTTTGCTTTAGAACGTACATAAACCATTGGTAAATCTAGAATATCACTTACCCAAGCAGCATGGGGAATACCTGCTGTTGCTGTACCTGCAACGATTTCTGTTGCACCAAAGTTTTCTTTGATGAGTGATGCTAAGCCGTTTGCTAATTGTTTACGAATAACAGGATCTGAGATTGTTAGACGTGTATCGCAGTAAATTGGCGATTGAATGCCTGATGCCCATGTAAATAGATCTGTTGGATTTAGCTCCACTGCTCCTACTTTTAACATTGCGTGTGCGATTTCATTTTGTAATGTCATAGTTATGCCTCCCATAATTCACTTACAATTTTATATGCTGCTACTGGATCTTGTGCACCTGTTATGGCACGTCCCACGACAATTAATGAAGAGCCATCACGTTTTGCTCCGTCTGGTGTGGCAATGCGCTTTTGATCGTGTGCGTTGCCTCCCGCTAAACGAATACCTGGCGTCACGCGAAGAAAACTATCTCCACATGCCTCAGCTATCGCTTTAGCCTCGTGAACTGAGCAAACGACACCTTGTAAACCAGCTTGTTTTGTGAGACTTGCATAGTGCAAGACAGACTCCTGTAAAGATAGAGTAATTCTTTGCTCCGCTTGCATTTGTTCCTCAGTTGTTGATGTTAATTGTGTGACTGCAATTAATGATGGACGATCTTTTCCTGTAGGTGTTCCTGCTTCTAGCCCTTCTAGTGCTGCCTCCATCATTGGACGTCCGCCTGCCGCATGGACATTGACTAAATCTACACCTAATTTTGCTAGGCCTTTCATGGCAGAGCCAACTGTATTCGGGATATCATGTAATTTTAAATCAAGGAAAATATCATGGCCTAAATCCTTTACTTTACGAACAATGTCTGGTCCTTCCTGCATATATAATTCCATGCCAATTTTCACGAAAAGAGACTCATTGAACTGTTTTAGAAAATCCAATACTTCTTTTTCTCCGGGAAAATCTAGTGCTAGTATAGGCTGGGTATTCATCAACGATGGCTCCTTCCGATAATCTCTGAAATATGCTCAACACCTAATTTGTCAAGCTTTGCTGGTAATTCATCAATAATAGTTGGACATACGAAATGATCGACAAAGTTTGCTGTCCCCACAGCAACTGCAGATGCACCAGCCGACATAAAGTCAATAACGTCTTGTGCCTCTGTTACACCACCCATTCCAATAATCGGAATATTGACAGCCTTATATACCTCATAGACCATACGAATCGCAACTGGCTTTACAGCAGGTCCGGATAAACCACCTGTACCATTGGCAATTACCGGCTTACCAGTACGTTCATCCAGACGCATTCCAATTAAAGTATTAATCATAGTAATACCGTCTGCACCACCCGCTTCAACAGCTTGGGCAATGTCTACAATACTTGTTACATTAGGGGATAATTTTACATAAACAGGCACCTCAGACACAGCTTTAACAGCTTTCACCAGCTCACGTGCTGTTGTGGGATCAGTGCCAAATTGAATGCCACCGCATTTTACGTTAGGACAGGAAATATTAAGCTCTAATGCTTTTACATTGGCCCCAGTGGAAATACGTCGTGCAACCTCTACATAATCTGCTGTCTCTGTACCAGCTACATTTGCAATGACTGGCACATCATAGCTCTCTAGAAACTTTAATTCTTCATTCATGACTTTGTCAATGCCAGGGTTTTGTAGACCTATAGCATTTAACATCCCTGCTGCTGTTTCTGCTACGCGAGGAGTAGGATTACCTAGTCGTGTTTCTACAGTTGTTGCTTTAATCATTATAGCGCCAAGCTTCGATAAATCGTATAGCTGGGCATATTCTCGACCAAATCCAAAGCAGCCTGATGCTGGCATTATTGGATTTTTCAAATCTAAACCTGGTAATTGTATTGTTAATCGACTACTCATAATGCCACCGTACCTTTCGGGAAAACTGGACCATCAGAGCATACTTTAACATAGTCTTTTGCTACTTGGTCTGTCGTTTTACATACACATGCAAAGCAAGCACCGATACCGCAGCCCATACGCTCTTCAAATGATAGATAGCCCTCTTTATCAGGGTAAAAGCCTTCAAGTGCTTTTAACATTGGTAGCGGACCACAGGAATAAAAGACATCAAACTCAGGTGCTCGTGACTCTAATACATTCGTGACAAAGCCCTTTGTTCCCTTAGAGCCATCGACCGTTACATAATGTGTTTCACCAAGTGCGCTGAATTCTTCCTCATAAAAGCACACATCCTCTGTTTGGAAGCCTAACACATGAATTGTTTTTACACCACGCGCGTTTAATTGCTTAGAAAGCTCATGTAATGGTGGGACACCGATTCCTCCACCAACTAAAAGAGCTGTCCCACCCTCTTTTACTGCATCCACAGGAAATCCGTTACCGATTGGTCCTAATACATTTACAAGCTGACCTTCACGATTCGTCGCTAAAACCTTTGTTCCACGACCTTCTGCTCGATAAATCATTGTAAATTCGTTGTTATCTTTATCTATATTTGCAATACTGATTGGTCGACGTAAAAGCGGCTCCAATGAATCTGACACCTTTACATGGACAAACTGGCCAGGAGTCATATCCTGAACCAGTTCACCATGAAGTGTCAATTCGAAAATGTTTGTCGCTATTTGCTTTTGAGAGACGACCGTCATTTTCTCTTGACGTATCATATTAGTGTACTACCTCCGCTTTTGGCATTTGTTCTGCTGTAAATGTCATTGATTCAATAACACGTAGCATTGCTTCTGCTGTATCTAATGATGTTAAACATGGGACACCGTTTTCAACTGATTCACGACGGATTCGGAAACCATCACGAGCTGGTTGCTTGCCTTTCGTAAGTGTATTCACTACAAGCTGTGCTTCACCGTTTTGAATTAGATCGATTAATGTTTGGCCTTTTGCACCGATTTTTCCTACGATATCTGTGCGGACACCTGCTGCTTCAAATGCTTTAGCAGTACCTTCTGTAGCCACAATACGATAGCCTACTGTTGAGAAACGTTTTGCAAGGGCAATCGCTTCCTCTTTATCTTTATCAGATACAGTAAATAATACTGTACCTTCTGTGCGAATTTCCATTCCTGCTGCAACTAAGCCTTTGTAAAGGGCTTTTTCTAATGTTGCATCTTTCCCCATTACTTCACCTGTTGATTTCATTTCAGGTCCTAATGTAATGTCGACACGACGTAATTTAGCAAAGGAGAATACTGGCACTTTTACAAATACACCTTTTTGCTCAGTTGCTAAGCCTGTTGGATAACCTTGTTCAATAATTGACTTACCTAGGATTGCTTTTGTTGCAATATTAGCCATAGGGATATTAGTAATTTTACTTAAGAATGGTACTGTACGAGAAGAACGTGGGTTCACCTCTATCACAAATACTTCTCCTTGTGAAATAACATACTGAATGTTCATTAAGCCTATGATGCCAAGACCTTTTGCAAGTCGAGTTGTATAGTCCACTAATGTATCCTTTTGTGCCTGTGTTAATTTTTGTGGTGGGTATACTGAGATAGAGTCACCAGAGTGAACACCTGCACGCTCAATATGCTCCATAATACCTGGGATTAATACATTTTCACCGTCACAAATTGCATCAACTTCAATTTCTTGACCTGTTAAATAACGGTCAACTAATACTGGATGGTCTGGAGATGCTTCAACAGCATTTTCCATATAGTGTTGTAGCTCTTCTTCGTTGTAGACGATTTCCATTGCACGTCCACCTAATACATATGAAGGGCGAACTAACACTGGGAAGCCAAGTCGTCCACCAATAGCAAGTGCTTCCTCAGTTGAGATGGCTGTTTCACCTTGTGGCTGTGGAATATCTATTTCATGTAATGCTTGCTCGAATTTATCTCTATTTTCTGCACGGTCAATATCTTCAAGTGATGTACCTAAGATTTTCACACCATTTGCCGCTAATTTATCCGCAAGATTAATGGCTGTTTGTCCACCAAACTGCACAACTACGCCAATTGGTTGTTCTAGGTCAATAATGTGCATCACGTCTTCGATTGTTAATGGCTCGAAGTATAATTTATCTGAAATCGAGAAGTCCGTGGATACAGTTTCTGGATTAGAGTTAATAATAATTGCCTCATAGCCTGCTTCCTGAATTGCCCATACTGAGTGTACTGTCGCATAGTCAAATTCTACCCCTTGACCAATACGGATTGGACCTGACCCAAGGACAACAACAGATGGCTTGTCTGATTTAATAGATTCGTTTTCTTCCTCATATGTGCCATAGAAGTAAGGTGTTTCAGATTCAAACTCCGCTGCACATGTATCAACCATTTTATAAACTGGGATAATGCCATGTTCTTTACGATATGCATATACTTCCTCAGGTGTTGTTCCCCAAAGCTCTGCAATTTTCTTATCTGCAAAGCCTAGACGTTTTGCTGTACGTAATACGTCCTTATCATTTTTATTGTCAGCGAGTGTTTGCTCCATATCTACAATATTTTTGAATTTATTTAAGAAGAATAAGTCAATTTCAGACCACTCATGAATTTGCTCAATCGTCACGCCGCGACGTAATGCTTCACCGATGAAGAATAGACGTTCGTCTCCCGCTTTGCGGATACGTTTTTCAATCCAAGAATCGGAGTTTTCCTCGGCATGCTTTAACTCTAAGTGCACTTGACCTGTTTCAAGTGAACGAACCGCTTTAAGCATCGCTTCTTCAAATGTACGACCTAGTGCCATAACTTCACCAGTTGCTTTCATTTGTGTACCAAGATTACGTTTTGCTGATTCGAATTTATCGAATGGCCAGCGTGGAATTTTTGCCACGATATAATCTAGTGCTGGCTCGAAGCAAGCATACGTAGAACCTGTTACAGGGTTTTTAATTTCATCTAATGTTAAGCCAACTGCAATTTTCGCTGCTAGTTTGGCAATTGGGTAGCCAGTTGCTTTTGATGCTAACGCTGATGAACGTGATACACGAGGGTTAACCTCGATTACATAGTAATTAAAGCTATATGGATCAAGAGCTAATTGAACATTACAGCCACCTTCAATTTTTAGTGCACGGATAATATCTAGGGAAATATTACGTAGCATTTGATTTTCACGATCTGACAGCGTTTGTGTCGGTGCTACTACGATAGAATCCCCTGTATGAATACCTACTGGGTCAACGTTTTCCATGTTACATACTACAATGGCATTGTCAGCCGCATCACGCATTACTTCATATTCAATCTCTTTATAGCCAGCGATTGATTTTTCTAGTAAACATTGTGTAACTGGAGAGTATTTTAGCCCAGATGTCACGATTTCTTCTAAATCTTGATCATTGTAGCAAATACCACCACCTGTCCCACCTAGCGTAAACGCAGGGCGAACGATAACTGGATAACCAATCCTTACAACAAAGTTTTTCGCTTCATCTAAGTTATGAATAATATCTGATTCAGGCACTGGAGCACCCAGCTCATACATTAAATTACGGAATAAATCACGATCTTCTGCTTTATGGATGGCTTCTAATTTTGTCCCAAGAATCTCAATACTAAGCTCATCTAAAATTCCTGATTTATCTAATTCAATCGCCATATTTAAGCCAGTTTGTCCACCAAGTGTTGGCAGGATAGCATCTGGACGCTCTTTGCGCAAAATACGTGAAACAAACTCAAGTGTGATCGGCTCAATATAAACCTTGTCGGCAATTTCTGTATCTGTCATGATTGTTGCAGGGTTTGAGTTGATTAAAATAACGCGATAGCCTTCCTCTTTTAAAGATAGACAAGCTTGTGTTCCCGCATAGTCAAATTCTGCTGCTTGTCCGATAACGATTGGACCTGATCCGATTACTAAAATAGTTTCAATATCTGTACGTTTAGGCATGTTGTTTCCCCTTCCCTGCTTCTACTTCCATCATTTCGATAAACTCATCAAATAAGTGGTTTGAATCTTCTGGACCTGGTGATGCTTCTGGATGATACTGCACTGTGAAAATTGGATACTTCTTGTGGCGTACACCTTCACAAGTACTATCATTTAATGCGATATGTGTTAATTCTAAATCTGTCTCTTTTAATGATTCAATGTCGATTGCGTAACCGTGGTTTTGAGATGTTATATCTGTACGACCTGTGCGTAAATCTTTTACTGGATGGTTTCCTCCACGGTGTCCAAAAGGTAATTTAAAGCTTCGAGCACCACAAGCAAGTGAGAAGATTTGATGACCTAAGCAAATACCGAACATTGGCACTTTACCAATTAAATTGCGAACTGTTTCAATACCTTCCTGCACATCTTCCGGATTACCTGGACCGTTTGATAGCATAATTCCATCTGGATGCCATGCTAAAATTTCCTCTGCTGATGTGTTATAAGGTACAACTAACACATCACAATCACGTTTGTTTAATTCACGAAGAATACCATGCTTCATACCAAAATCAATTAATACAACACGTTTACCACGTCCCGGTGACGGATAAGCTGCCTTTGGTGATACTTCTCTAACATGGTGTGTAATCGCTGGTGTTGCTTGTAATTTTGCTACGATTTCATCTACATTCACTTCCTCATCAGCAGCTGTTAAAATAGCCTTCACTGAACCTTTACTACGAATAATACGTGTTAATTTTCGTGTATCAATACCCTCGATGCCTGGGATATCCTTTGATGTTAAATAATCATCTACTGTTAAATCACAGCGGAAATTTGAAGGTGTTTTGGCTAATTCACGAACAACAAACCCACGAATAGCAGGTGTAATTGATTCAAAATCATCACGGTTGATACCGTAATTACCAATTAAAGGATATGTTAATGTTACGATTTGTCCGTAGAATGAAGGATCTGAAATGGTTTCCTGATAACCTGTCATACCTGTTGTGAAAACTACCTCACCTTGTGAAGCTCTCTCACTACCGAACGCTGTACCTGTAAATACTGTGCCATCTTCTAAAATAAGTAAACGTTTTTTCATTACTCTGCCTCCTGGTATACGATATTGCCTTCAAAAATTGTTAGGATTGGCCAACCCTTTGCAGCCCAGCCATTGAATGGTGTGTTACGTCCTTTTGATACAAAGCCTTCTGCATCAATTGTTTGCTCTTTATTTAAATCAATTAAAATCATATCTGCCGAAGAACCAACTTCTAATGTGCCATATGGCAAATCAAAAATTTGAGCTGCCTTTACAGTCATCCAGTCAATCAACTGTTTTAACGTCCATTTCCCTGTTTCTACAAATTGTGTATATAGCAGAGGAAATGCTGTTTCAAAGCCTACAATGCCAAACGGTGCACCTACCATGCCGCAGCATTTTTCTTCCACTGTATGTGGCGCATGATCTGTTGCGATACAATCGATTGTGCCATCAAGCAGTGCTGCATGAAGTGAATCTTTATCATCTGCACCACGTAATGGTGGATTCATCTTCCAGTTTGCGTCATCTGATGGAATATCCATTTCTTCAAGTAATAAATGATGTGGGCAAACTTCAGCAGTTACACGAATGCCTGCTGCTTTAGCATCTCGTACAGCACGGACAGATTCCTTAGTTGATACGTGGCAAACATGATAACGTGCACCAGCTGCTTCTGCTAGTAAAACATCTCGCGCAATTTGTACAGATTCACATATGGACGGAATGCCTGGAAGACCAAGCTCTATATTTCGTTTCCCTTCATGCATAACACCATCATAAATTAATGAATTATCTTCACAGTGTGCCACCACAACCATATCGTGCTGAGCAGCATCCTTCATCTGTTCATACATTGTTGAAGCAAGCTGAATACCTACACCATCATCAGAGAATGCAACTGCTCCATGTGCTTTTAATTCCTCAATATTTGTGCGAACCTCACCAGAGATATCCTTTGTGAGCGAGCCATATGGAAGTACTCGAATAACGGCACTTTCCTTAATCAGCCCATTAATTAATTGCATATTTTCTACTGAATCTGGTACTGGTTTTGTATTAGGCATTGCACAAATTGTCGTAAAGCCGCCCTTTGCTGCTGATGCTGAGCCTGTTGCGATTGTTTCCTTATGCTCAAAGCCTGGCTCGCGTAAATGCGTGTGGACATCGACAAAGCCTGGTGCAACAACAAAACCATTTCCTTCAATTATTTCAGCATCTTCAATAGTTACATCTTGTCCGATTGCTGTGATTTTCCCTTCAGCCATGGCGATATTAACAGTATGCAGTTCACCTTGTTCATTTAACATTTGTACATTTTGAAGAATCTTTGTCATGTTATTCTCTCCCCTTTAAAATCGTTTCCACTATAGCCATCCTTGTATAGACACCATTTCGGACTTGCTCAAAAATTCGAGAGCGTTCACACTCTACTAGCTCAGAAGCAATTTCTACATCACGGTTAACAGGTGCTGGATGCATGATAATCGCTGTATCCTTCATTTGTTTCTCTCGTTCAATTGTTAAACCATATTCTTGATGATAGCTTTCCTTCGAGAAGCTTTTATTTACTTTATGACGCTCATGCTGTACACGAAGTAGCATAATGACATCACTTATTTCGATTAAATCATCCCATGAATGATGAGCCTTGAAATCACCTGCCCACTCTTCTGGACAAAGGAAATGCACATTTGCCCCTAGGCGTTGTAATGCTGTTGCATTTGATTTTGCTACACGACTATGGGATATATCTCCAGCGATTGTAACATTTAACCCTTCAAATGAACCAAACTCTTTTTTAATTGTGTAAAGGTCAAGTAATGATTGGGATGGATGCTGCCCTGCTCCATCTCCTGCGTTAATGATGGCTACATTAATACCTTCCAGAAGCTCATTGTAGTATTCATCTTCAGCTGCACGAATGACCACTGCATCCAATCCAATCATTTCTAATGTTTTTACCGTATCGTACATTGTTTCCCCTTTTGTAACACTCGAAAAACCAGCATCAAATGGGATAACTGTACAGCCAATTTTGCGCTCAGCCATTTCAAAGCTTGTTTTTGTTCGGGTACTTGGCTCAAAAAATAAGTTTGCAATGTTGTATGTGCGAGATAACGATGATGCTTCACCCTTTTCAAAAGCTTGTGCACAATCTAGGATGTGGTTAATTTCTTCAGTTGCTAAATGTTCCATCGATAATAAGTTCTTCATCATGTGACCTCCATTAGGTTGTGTATCATGAACGCCTATGTATGACGTTCTCTAAATCAATTTTGCCTTGGCTCATTCATCATCACCTTGAAGGTGGGATGAATGAAGATAAAAAAGCCCCGCTGATGTCATCAACGAGGCATAAGGAGGCGTGACAAACTACAGCAGGCATCGACTCCTGCTTTGGTATGTCCACAACTTCCCTTTTTTTGCCTCTCTGGACAATTCATTAAAAGGTACTACTATGAATTTGTTTCTTGATTGTATGGTATTGGTTTTTCTGCTTCTTTTTTACCAGGTAGGATTGCGTTTAATACAACACCGATAATGGCTGCTAATGCCATACCCTCTATACTTAGAGATTCTGAAATCACAAACTTCGCGCCACCAATACCGATGACTAGAATAACAGAGGCAATCACTAAATTTCGACTATTGCCAAAGTCAATATGATTATCAACTAGCATACGTAATCCACTTGCTGCAATAATACCGAAGAGCAGGATAGATACGCCTCCAAGTACTGCTGTTGGAATCGTCGCAATTACTGCCATTGCTTGCCCGAAAAATGAAAGTAAAATGGCAACAACTGCTGCACCTGCAATGACATACACACTGTAAACACGAGTGATAGCAAGAACACCAATATTTTCACCATAAGTTGTTTTCGGTGGACCACCAATTAATGCACTGATGAATGTACCAAGTCCATCGCCTAACAGTGAACGGTGTAAGCCTGGTTCTTTAATGTAATCTCGATTTACAACTTTACCTAAAACCAACTGGTGACCAATATGTTCTGAAATGGTTACGATAACGATTGGTACCATTGTTAGAAGTAGCGTTGTTGTAATTTCGAAATCATAATGAACACCTGGTATTAAAAAATCAGGACTTGCAAAGAAAGTTGCTTGGGCGATTGGTGAATAATCAACAATGCCGATAATCATTGAATAAACATATCCTACAATTAAGCCAATTAAGATCGGCATTGTACTTAATATACCTTTAAAGAAAATCGTGAAAATAATCGCTGTAAATAATGTTACTAGAGCAGCTGAGAAATGTAAGAAGCTGTACTCTCCATCTACATTCATCGCCATATTAACTGCAGTGCCAGATAATCCTAGACCAATAACCATTATTACTGGACCTACCACAATCGGCGGTAATATTTTCATAATCCATTTATAGCCGCTTTTCCAAATGATAAGGGACACTATACCATATGTAATCCCGACTGCCATTGCGCCTATCATTGCACTACCAACACCGCCTGCTTTTGTGGCAATAATAATCGGTGCAATGAAGGCAAAGGATGATCCTAAATAGGCAGGCACCTGGAATTTCGTTATTAATAAGAAGAACAGTGTAGCAATCCCACTTGTTAGAAGGGCAATTGCTGGGCTAAGTCCAACCAACTGAGGCACTAAAATAGTTGAACCAAACATAGCAAACATATGTTGGAAACTTAAGGTCACTAGTTGAAGCCCTGTTGGTTTGTCCTTAATATCTAATACTGCATTTGACATGGTGTTTCCTCACTTTGTAGTTAGTCTTCTTTATAAAGAATGACGTAATCTTCTCCGTCTACTTCTTGTAAATTCACGATAATGCGCTCTGATCCAGATGTTGGAACATTTTTACCCACATAATCGGCTCTAATCGGTAGCTCTCTATGACCTCTATCAACAAGGACAGCAAGTTGAATTTGAGCAGGTCGCCCTAAATCCATGATAGCGTCTAGTGCCGCGCGTACTGTACGCCCTGTATATAAAACATCATCCACAAGAATAATCTTTTGATTGACAACAAGATAATCAATATCAACTTGTTCAACATGTGCCTGTTCGTTATCATGCTTTGTTGATAAATCATCTCGATATAAGGTGATATCCAGCTCCCCTGTACGAATCGGTTTACCTTCAATTTTTTCAATTCTCTCTGCAAGTCGTTTTGCAAGAAAAGCGCCTCGCGTTTTAATGCCAACTAGTATACATTCATCAATCCCTTTATTACGCTCAATAATTTCATGGGCGATGCGTGTTACTGCTCTTGCCATAGATGGGCCATCTAATAGCTCATTTTGTGCCATGAAGTCTCCTCCTCTCTGATAACTTTTATTGGTCATGTGTCCATAAAAAAACCTCTCGAGGCGAATAGCCTGAGAGGGTTGAATACGTGTTTAAAAGGCATGTTGAATAATTTGCAGCACAAATTATTAGCAACACGATCACATATACCTTCTCAGCCTCTCTGGACTGCCATTAAAGGTGAATATTTTATTTAGTAGTTCATTCACTTTCGTTAGTATAGACCTTCTTTTGCTAAACGTCAATGCCTATTTCTTAAATCATTTAATAATTGTTCATAATCAGCAGGAAGTGGTGCTTCAAACTCTAAATATTCACCTGATGTAGGATGATTGAAGCCTAAAATACCTGCATGTAAAACTTGTCCACCAAAGTCTATTGTCTTTTTGGGACCATATTTTGGATCACCTACAAGTGGATAGTCAATATAATTCATATGCACACGAATTTGATGAGTTCGTCCTGTTTCTAAACGACATTCAAGTAATGTGTAATCACCAAAACGATCAATGACTTGGAAGTGTGTGACAGCATGCTTACCTTTATCCACTACCGCTTGCTTTTGACGATCCTTTTGATCACGGCCAATCGGTGCATCTATTGTTCCTTTATCATGTGCAATATGCCCGTGAACAAGCGCAGTATACTTACGTGTTACTGTTTTATTGACTAGCTGATTGACTAATGATTCATGAGCTGCATCATTTTTAGCAACCATTAATAGTCCTGATGTATCCTTATCAATGCGGTGGACAATGCCTGGACGCAAAATACCGTTAATGCCTGATAAATCCTTACAATGATACATTAAACCATTGACGAGTGTTCCCGTCATATGCCCGGGTGCTGGATGTACAACCATTCCCTTAGGCTTATTCACCACAAGGACATCTGCATCTTCATAAACAATGTCAAGATCTAAGTTTTCAGCAACAACATCTAATGGTTCTGCTTCAGGAACATCTATTTCAACCAAATCTCCCGCTTTTACCTTATACTTCGCCTTAACCGCATCGCCATTTACTTTGACAATGCCTTCTGCAATCCAATTTCCAATTTGTGTGCGCGACCATTCCGATTGCACACTTGAAAGTGCCTTATCAATGCGCTCTCCCTGCTGCTGTTCTTCCATTGTATATGCTACTTGCGTCATTGTTTCACCTGTTTCTTTTCTTTTTTATCTTCTGCAATTAAGCCAATCATTAAAATAACAACTGCAATTGTTAATGCTGCATCCGCAATATTAAAGATTGGGAAATCATAATTAATGACCGGAATTAATACATCTACAAAATCGACCACTTCGCCTCTAAATAATCGGTCAATAAAATTACCAATAGCTCCACCCAATAAAAACATTAAGCCTACTTGAAAGACTGGCTTTCCCTTTGCTTCTTTATGATAAAAATAGATAATCGCACAAATAACGCCTATTGTAACAATGCTAAATAACCACATTTGTCCTTCTAGCATTCCCCATGCTGCACCTCTATTTCGATGAGATAGTATCCCAAGCCATGGGTCCCATACTGCAATCCGTTCACCAAATTCCATATTTTTGACAATCAGCCATTTAGTCCATTGATCTAAAAGGATTACAAATGCGGCCAATCCATAGTACTTATACACAAACATTCCTCCGTTCGCTCAACATCTAACCTATTCTACCATAACAGCCCATCTCAGAATAACTAATATAGCATGAAATTATAGCGGATTCACTTGCACAGCATTTTTTTGAAATGTTCTAATGATGTTCACTAAAAGGAGAAAACTCTATGTAGAAAATAGTATGTCAGGAAGTATATCCCAACATACTATTTTCGGAAAGATTGTTTTACAGTCGATTATGATGAACTGCCTCAATCAAATAATTCAATTGTGAAACATAGGAGGTAATATTGTGAGCATTATAAAACTTATCCTGTGAAAAAGAATAAAGCTGATTAATGCCCTTAATAGATGTTTCAGTGTCGTCCATAATATCAATAAGCTGTTGCTGGAATTGCTTTACTTCTAACAGTGTCTGATTTGTAGCCTGCTGAATTATTTGCATATTTGAAAACAACTCTTGTTCTGACTGCTTAATTCTTTCAAAAAAACTTTTAGTTGTCGTAGCCATATCCTGTGTCTCAATGACTACTTTAGATTCCTGAAGCATTGTTGTCGTGATTCCATCGATTCGATTCACTATATCCGAAATTTTCGTACGAATTTGTACCAATGCCTCTTTACTTTGCTCCGCCAATTTTCGTACTTCATCAGCAACAACTGCGAAACCCTTCCCATGCTCACCCGCACGAGCAGCTTCTATGGATGCATTTAACGCTAAAAGATTCGTCTGATCAGCTATATCACTAATTATTTTTGTAAAAGCTGTAATATGACCAGTCTCAACTTGCACCTCTTTCATGGATTGTTCAAAACGATTAAACACATCCATAACTTTGTTCATTTGCATCAATAATAAATGTATATTTTCATTACCTTCTGCGACTAGAGAAATATTTTCTTTTCCTTTTCCCTCTACAGCATTTGTAATTTCATAAAAGCTTTCTGTCTCATTTACTATATTGACAGCACTCTCATTTGCCTTAGAAACTGTTTGCTGCTGGGTGTTAAGTACTTTTTTGATATTCTCTATCTGTTCAATCATCATACTATCTTCTTTAGCATTATTCTCATTCGCAGTGGTTAACAGTCCAATCAAATCGAACATCCCTTTTAAAACCATATTTTTTTCTTCAGGTGTTAAGCCATTAATTTCTTGTATCAGCACTGCTTTATTTTGTTCATCCCTAGACTGTCTGAAAAATTGTTTTAGCATGTTTTTTTCTCCTATCTATCATTTACCAAATCCTAACAATACTAAGGTCTGATTAATTAATGATTTATTTAACTGTTCACCATAGCTGCAAAATCCAGCTAAACTAGGCAATTCTCTTAATTGGGCATTCAGCGCTGGAAATAATTGCTGATCTTGAAACTGCAATTTTCGTAAAATACAATTACATGCTAATACACCTTCAAGTGAATTAAAATGAGCCGTAAAATCTGCTAAAGTTGATTGTAATGTTGCGATTGGATCTTTAGGCTCCAATAATTCAACAACAGTATCCTGAAACACTTGGCAATAAAAAACAATAGCCCCATTCTGTTCTATTTTAAATGGAGAAGCAATAAGTAACTCCTCATTAAATCGTCGCCCTAAAGGATTTTTCATAAAATACTTTGATAATTGTTGAACATTTATCTCTAAAGCTTTGGCATACGCATTTGCTGCTGGTTCATGATTGATTTCATAGACAATTCGTTTTTCAGGATTTGATTTCGTAATTTTTAATTCAATTCCTGTACTCTTAAATATATTTTCTTTTTGAATATAAAACTGCAGATTAGGTTTTATAAATATAACGATGCCTCCCTTTGAAGTTTGACACCCGTTCAAGCTGACAAGGGTTTCTTCAAATTTTGCATCATCTCCTGCAGTTCCTCCAAAAATCGGGAAGCCATCATAACGAAAAATAGAATTTACGATTGATAACATTTTCTCCTCGCCAGCAACTAAACCTGTTGGGAAGACTAATGCAAGACCCTCTTTAGCAATTTGTGGACTATCTAGTTGTAAGCCTAGCGTTTTTGCGCTGTGTTTTAAATGATCGCGTGCAAATATTGGATACTTCTCAATATTTTCCACTAATACAGCCTTTACCTGTCCAAAATCCTTGCCATAGCTTTGTGCACTTAGACTATATTCAGAAAATCCCTTTGGACCAATTTCGCCAGTTGTTGTTATTCCTACTACTTCACTGTTTGGATATTTGTTATGAAAATAAGAAGTTAATTGATCAAAAGGATGAACTGTACTCGCAAAAAACAACACGAGTGATGGCTCTTTATGTAATTGTGAACTGACTTCTTGAAAAGCCTGCACGGTTTCTCTAGTTGTCGATAGGGTAGCTTGTATAACTGACATATAAATCGACGTCTCCTTCTAACATTAATTGTAAGTACTATAGCATGTGTTGGACGATCTATAAGCAAAAGAATAGCCTTATTTATTATAATTTAGGGTTCATTTCCAAACAATTGAGTAACATTCTTTGAGATACTCGATGTGTCGCCTCATTAACAAAATCAACTTTTCAATAAGACATATGTTTTAGATAAGATAAAAAAAGCTATACCCATCACTTTATAAAGCAAATGGATATAGCTTATATCAATTATACCTCGGCATATTTGCGTCCGGAATCGGCTTTGTGCTTAGGGCTGCGTGATGCAGGTCAGTTAGCCGTTATCGCATGAATGCGATGATTTTAGGCTAACATCCTTTATTAACTCCTTTCCGATTCCGTGACATCCGCCAGGGGCTTTGGGTCAACACGATATTGGTCACTCAGGCGATTTCACAGGATGTGAAGATCTTAGCCTGAGTTCCTCTATTTCAGCTGGTGATTGGACACCCGCTGAAAAGTAGCTTAAATTCGCATTCCTCTCATCACCTATAGAGGTAGGAGACTTCTGTATCTGCCGCTGTCGCTACGCTTACGCGCATAAAACATGCCGCTATGCTTTCGATACAAAAAACATTTGCTGAAAGAAGTTAAATTAGACAGTTTCAGATTCTTTTGAATGCACACGCTTCATAAAATCATTTACATCCGCAGGTACTTTTCGATCTAATAAAGAGACTATGATTACTGAAAGGAAGCCAGCTGGTACTGTCACAATTCCAGGTATTTTAAATTGTAGGAAGCTCGGTAATGTCCCTGGTAAAAAAATCATCCACATGGAAACACCAAGTCCAATTAGTAAACCTGCAATCGCTCCTTTTTCTGTCATCCCTCTCCACCAAATACCTAAAATAAATATTGGTGTAAATGTACTCGCTGCAACGGTAAAGGCTAGAGCTACTAAATGACCAATGGATGCATCCTTTACAAGCAAGCCCAATGCGCCATAAATAATCCCTAAAAAAACAATGGAAACCTTCGCTGCGATTACTCGTTGTTTTTGCGTAATATCTTTTTTCATAACAGTCGCATATAAATCATGTGCCAATGCTCCTGAACTTGTAATGAATAGCCCCGATAAGTTAGAGAATATGGCAGCAAATGCCCCCGCTATAACAAGTCCAAGAAGCCACTTCCCACCTAATGCAAGTGCTGTCGTAGGAATAACCATATTATTTCCACCAAGCACTAAATCACGCATTACCTCTCCACTTGCTGTACCAGAGATAAAAATAGCTCGACCTACGACACCTAAAAATACAGCTAATAAGAAAAACGTACTGGCAATTCCAATCGCCATTAATGCCGATTTACGAGCTGCCTTTGCACTTGGATTTGTATAAAATCTTAGTAAAATATGCGGCAGACCAATTGTTCCTAATGCTAATCCAATTGTCATACTAATGGTTTGCCAAAATGTTGGGAAATAGAAGCCTGTCCCAGTCCAAGCTGCACCATCAAAATTAATATCTTTTCCATCTAGGGCATATGGTGAAGTTCCCGTAATTGGACCACTAAATGAATTAATCGCAGCTAAAATCTTATCGTAGTGTAATCCACTATACATTGCAGCAATCAACATGACTAAAAATGCACCAAGACGAATCCAAAGCTCTAGAGCCTGATTGATGGTTGTTCCTTTCATGCCACCTATACCAACATAGAAAATCATCACTACACATGTAAAGATAATGCCAAATTCGTATGAAGTACCAAAGAACATGCTTAAAATTTGTGCAGCACCTAGTAACTGTGGAGCGGCATAGAAACCAGAAATCGCTAAAACAACCGCTACTGCAACTAGTCGAGCTCGCTTACTATGAAAACGATAGGCTAAAAAATCGGCAACAGTAAATGCACCAAATCGTCTTAATGGACCAGCCACAAAAATAGCTAATAGTGTTAAACCTATAGAGAAGCAAAATGCATAGTATGCACCATCATACCCCAATTGGAAGGTTAGTCCGGCTATCCCAAGAAATGTTGCCGCACTTAAATAATCCCCACCAATTGCTGAACCATTTGTAAACCATCCGAAGCTACGCCCCCCAACGAAGAAATCGGATGCGGTTGTATTTTTTTTCGTTAAATACGTAATATATACAATTGTTCCCATTAAAGCAATGGTCATTATCATTTTCGGTTCCAATAGAGCTTTCATCATTCAGTATTTCCCCCCAAACCTACTTATTAGCTACTTCATATTTCTTTAGGCGTTTTTCGTACAATGTTGTATGGACATAGGCAATAATAAAAGCCATAGCCATCATAATGACAGTTGTAACAAACCATGTTACCGTCATTCCGCCCCAAATTTTCTTAAATGCGAATTCCGGAGCAAACCAGTTCATAATCGGAATACTAAAAATTAAAATGAAATAAAATACCGTTAAGCCAAAACCTGTAGTAAGCTCATCTTTCATAATTTTGTTAGTAGTTGCATCTAGTGGTGGAAGATCCTTAATATCGATTGTTCCAGCTTCCACGTACTCGTAATCATTACTTCCTACTTCCGCCATATTTCAACTCCCCCTTTTTTTCTATACGCAAATAATTATCTGAAATTTCAAATTATTATTCACTACAATTATTCTATTCTATTTTGTTTATAATATAGTTACAAAATATTGCTGTATTAGTACAAAAAAACGCTATTTTAAGTTAAAATACTTTTATCGTTATAATAGAAGGGAGTTGTTACCATTTTAAATATTGTTTGGTACATGGAAAGTTACTTAGAAAAACAACAGATGAGCAACTGGCTAGAAGAATTTCTACCGAATACCTTTATTAATTGTAATCAGCCTAATACAGAGGATGTTGCAATCTTTATCTATGATATTAACCACTTATTTGATTGGGTAAAGGTAAATCGTTTAAAAAGAAATTATCCTAATAGTTTAATTGTCCCTATTGTTGCAGAACACCTTACCTACTCAACTGGTATAGCGATTGAATTAAATTTATCTGCATTACTTATAAAACCTTTACAGAAATCAAAATTCATCAGAATTGTAAAAAAACTTTATACATCTTATAAAGAAAAACAAGCAAGCACACTTACAATGCTTGAGTTATCACAGCAAATTTCACAAGACCACACCTCACCTTTCAGAGAAGCCTTTTTAAAACGGCTTATTCGTGGAGAAATTGAAAATGAGCAGGAAATTATTCAATCTGCCTCCTTTTTATCAAAAGATTGTATCCCAAATATTGTTTTTTTAATTCAAGGCTATATCGATATACATGAAAATCGATGTATTCCTCAGGATGCAAATAGCGTTATTACCAATATGTTTCGCCAGGGCTTTGCAGATAAAGCCTCTCTTTCCTTTTTAAATTTTGAACGTTATTTACTGCTGCTGATGCGTATACCTAATGAAATTACTTCGTTTAAGCATTGGACAGAAGGAGCGGACTCTCTGTATGAGGTAATTGAGATCTTAAAAAAGGAGTATTGTATTCATCTATTTATGGGGATAGGAAGCGTCTTTCATGATCCTATGCAAGTGAAGGAATCCTACAGCCAAGCTCGAAAGGCAAGGAGAAAACCACCTGTTGACAATATACATGCAAGATTTTATGAAGACTTAACAGAACAGGAACAGCTTCAAAGGGCCATTCTTTATATAGAGGAGCATTATGATGAGCAAATTACAATCAGTGATGTTGCCAAATATATAAATTTCAGCGCCACACATTTTAGCAGATTATTCAAAAAGGAAACTGGTCGCAATTTTGTAGATTATGTAGCCTTTACCCGTATCATTAAAACATTGCCTTTTTTAAGAAAATACGACTATACTATTGAGAAAATCTCCTCCATCTGTGGCTTTAACACACCAAATTATTTCAGCCTGACATTTAAAAAATATGTAGGCATTTCTCCAACAGACTACCGCAACACAAAAGAAATTTTATTTAAATAAAAAGTGCATTCACGCCCATCTTCATGTTTCATCAACCAACATAACTAGTAGTATAAAAAGTCCACCACGATTGGTGCTTTCTATGCGTGAGACAGGCCACACCCAGTAAAGGGCGAGAATGCAATTCACTAAATAATTATACATAGGCTTTATTACATGATAGTCTCATCAAAAAACGCAAGCCCCCAATTTTGGAGACTTGCGTTTTCATCACAATTAATATTATTTCTAAACGTAATATTTTTCTACAACTTCTGCACAGCGCGCACAAACTGTTGGATGTGCTTCATTTGCACCAACTGATTCAGAAATTGACCAACAGCGCTCACATTTTTCTCCTGTTGCTTTCTCAACAACAATAGATGCGTGCTCAAGCACTAACGCATCCGCTGGTGCCTTATCAATAGATGCTACTTCAAAGGCTGAAACAATAGAAAGTTGAGCAAAATCAATGCTTGCATCATTTAATAATGCAGCAACATCCTCTTTAGCGTACACAGTTACTTTTGCTTCAAGAGATTTACCGATTGTTTTTGCATTACGGGCTTCTTCTAAAGCTTTTAGAATATCATCACGAACATCAATAATTTTCACCCATTTTGCACGCAGTTCCTCGAAGTTCCCTTGTACATCAACTTCTGGGAAATCAGTTAATTGTACAGAACCCTCTTCTACTACACCTTGAGCATGTAAGTAAGACCACATTTCATCTGTTGTATGAGGAATAATAGGTGTCATTACTTTTACTAACGTCATTAATGTATCATAAATCACCGTTTGCATTGCACGACGATCTTTGTTGTCAGTGCCCTCAATGTATACAACATCTTTTGCAATATCTAGGTAGAATGAGGATAACTCTACAGCAACAAAGTTATTAACAGCATGGTATACAGCTGCAAAATCATAGCGATCATAGGCAGTACGTACAGTTTTTAAGACATCTTGCAGACGCATATAAACGTATTGATCCATTTCACGAAGATCTGCATAGGCTACACGATCTTTAGTTGGATCGAAATCAGCTACATTACCATGTAAGAAACGGAATGTGTTTCGGATTTTACGATAAACTTCAGATACTTGTTTTAGCATATCCATTGAGATACGTACGTCGCTTGTATAATCAACAGAGGCAACCCATAATCGAAGAATATCAGCTCCGTATTGATCCATAACCTTTTGCGGAATAATGACATTTCCTAATGATTTACTCATTTTGCGTCCTTCTCCATCCAGTACGAAACCGTGTGTTAATAGTCCCTTATATGGAGCATAGCCATTAATGGCAACAGACGTAATTAAAGATGAGTTGAACCAGCCACGGTGTTGGTCAGAACCCTCTAAATATAAATCTGCTGGATATTTCATACCACGTTCTACTAGCACGCCTTGATGTGACGACCCTGAATCAAACCAAACATCCATAATGTCATTCTCTTTTGTAAATTCACCATTCGGGCTACCAGCGTGTGTAAAGCCTTCAGGTAATAGTTCTTTAGCTGTTTTTTGGAACCAGATATTTGAGCCATGCTCACGGAACAACGCAGAAACATGCGCAATTGTTTCTGGTGTAATGATTGGCTCACCATTCTCAGCATAGAAAATTGGAATCGGCACACCCCATGCACGCTGACGTGAAATTACCCAGTCACCACGGTCACGAATCATATTGTAAAGGCGCGTTTCACCCCAAGCAGGTGTAAATGCTGTTGCTTTTACAGCCTCTAGTAACTCACCACGGAATGCTTCAACAGACGCAAACCATTGTGGTGTTGCACGATAAATAACTGGTTTTTTTGTACGCCAGTCATGTGGGTATGAGTGCGTAAAGAAATTAAGCTTTTCTAGTGCGCCTACTTCTTGTAATTTTTCGGTAATTAATTTATTTGCATCGTTATAGAACACATCTTCAAAACCAGGTGCCTCCTCTGTGTAGCAGCCACTATTGTCAACAGGGCTTAAAATTGGCAGACCGTATTGCTTACTAATATAATAGTCATCTTCCCCGTGACCAGGTGCTGTATGAACACAGCCAGTACCTGCCTCAGCCGTTACATGCTCACCAACCATCACAAGAGATTCTCGGTCATAGAATGGATGCTGCGCAACAACTCGATCCAGTGCTTCACCTTTAACTTCTTGAACAACTTCATAGGATTCCCAATCAAGTTCTTTAGCAACTGTTTCTAATAATTCTTTAGCAATGATGAATTTTTTATCTGCAACTGCTGCAACTACATAAATAAATTCAGGGTTTACAGAAATCCCTAAGTTCGCTGGAATTGTCCAAGGCGTTGTTGTCCAAATGATAATTTTAGCATCGGCTGGTACTACACCTTTAGCATCTTTAATAGCAAAGCTTACATAAATAGAAGGTGATTTAATATCCTGATATTCAATTTCCGCTTCTGCAAGTGCAGATTCAGAAGAAGGAGACCAGTAAACTGGCTTTAAGCCTTTATAAATATAGCCTTTTTCCGCCATCTTCCCGAACACTTCAATTTGGCGAGCTTCAAATTCTGGTTTTAAAGTAATATATGGATTTTCCCAATCACCACGAATGCCTAAACGACGGAATTGAACTCGTTGATTGTCGATTTGTTCGTACGCATACTTTTCGCATAGTTTTCGGAAGTCCGCAACAGACATCTCTTTACGCTTTACACCTTTGTTTGTTAAAGCCTGCTCAATTGGTAAACCATGAGTATCCCAGCCTGGAATATAGTTTACATGAAAACCATTCATAGAGCGATGGCGTGTAATCATATCTTTTAACACTTTATTTAGTGCATGACCGATATGAATATCACCGTTTGCATAGGGAGGACCATCGTGTAGTACGTACTCAGGACGTCCTTCAGTACGCGCCATCTGTAATTTGTTAATGTCCATTTCATTCCATTTTTCTTGCATTTTTGGTTCATTTGCCGGTAAGTTTCCTCGCATCGGGAAATCTGTTTTAGGCATTAATAAAGTATCCTTATATTCAACCATACTTCTATTCCTCCTTTAATTTTACACACAAAGAACAAAGCTAATGCTTAAGGCATTCATATACATATGACAGCACTTGGCGAATTCAACACGTTTAAGTATTTCTTTCATCGCTTACGATTTAACGAAAGAAAAGTAGCTGTTCGTTGGAAATTAAGCAAATAAAAAAAGCCTCTCTATCCCCACTAAGGGACGAGAAGCTTATACTCGCGGTACCACCCTACTTGTAGCACAAATTTGTACTACCTCTTTAAGCACGTTAACGTTGTGCATCACGAAATAACCTACTTCCATTCAGTTATTTAGCTCTGAAGTGATGTTCATTGTTATTTGCTTGTTTGGGCTCACACTATCCCCAAATCGCTTTGCTACGCCTAACAAATACTGTCTTCGTCTCTGCCAGTATGCATATCTGTTTAAAATAATTACTATTTCATTAGTATATGAAAATCAAACAATCACGTCAAGTTTCACTTATTGCGCTCATACGTCACGCAAAATAAATGTTAAATTTGATCTGATTCCTGTGCTTCTCCCACAGATGCTTGAATTTCTGTTAAATCTATATCATATTGCAACAAATGGTCCCAGTCATCTGCATTTAATAGATCAAGCTGTGCCTCTACAAGCATTTTAAATCGATTACGAAATACCTTGGATTGCTTTTTAAGCTCATCAATTTCAATTGTTACTTTACGAGCCTTTGTTAAAGCTTCATTGAGGATACGATCAGCATTTTTCTCTGCTTCTTTCACAATAAGCTTTGCCTCTTTTTGTGAATTTCTTCGCACCTCATCGGCAGCCTCCTGTGCTACAACAATTGATTTTTGTAACGTTTCCTCTAAAGTGTTAAAATGCCTAGCTTGTTCTAAGGCCATCTCTAACTGTTTTTCAACGTCCTTTTTTTCACGTAATAAAATTTCGTAGTCTTTAATAATTTGATCTAAAAATTCATTTACTTCATCCTCAGCATAGCCCCTGAAGGATTTTGTAAACTCCTTATTATGTATATCAATAGGTGATAATGGCATACGATCCTTCTCTCCTTTACATGTACATTCGTATTTTCTATTATACAATTGTTCCGACAACTTAGCAGTAAAAATTAATGAAATTCACTTGATTTTCAACCTTTTTGGGTCAAACGACCGACTTGTAAACGGATTTTATCTTTTTTTGTACGGCCTTCTGTCATTAGAATTTTTACTCGACCACTACCCCGTATAGATAAAATATCCCCCTCTTGTAATTCAAAAGCAACTGTATCTCGCTCTGTCCAGTTGACACGCACTTTATTACCCGTTATTAAAGCCTGTGCCTTTTGACGAGAAACCTTTAAAATTGTTGCGATAATAACATCTAACCGCATTGAAGTAACCGTGTGAGACTCTTCTAGCCATTCTTCCTCATTTTGCAGAAGCGACTCTGCCTCTTTCATGGATTCTACATGAACCTTCACCTTTCCAATACCTGTTAAATGCAAGCGGACATACTCCGCTATCTCATTTGCTACAACAAACTGGACATGGTGTTCATCAACGCGGATATCACCAAACTTACTTCGATTCAACCCCAATGATAATAATGCGCCAAGTACATCTGGATGACGCAATTGTACAAATTTTATAGGATATTGAATGGTAAACACTGTAAACTGAAAATCTTCCTCCACTGGCTCATAATAAGTGGGATAAATGAGCATTCTTTGTCTTTCTGCCTCATTAAAAAGTCCAGCACTAGCCGTTTGCAATGTGTCGTATTGTCCAATAATGGATGTTACGATAAAGCGCTGACGAGGATCTAAAAAATCAGTGAGCTTTGGTGCGTAGCGGTCCTCCACTTCTCGCTGCCAATTCACCACTTGTTCAATAAAAGGCTGTTCTTCTTTTCTAAAATGTTGTATTAAATGCTCCATTTAACTACACCTCTATTATCTCTCTTTTACTAGTACAATTTCATTGGTATTTTCATGTTTGGTAACCAAAATTTAGTTATGTTAGCTACTTATCGTTTATTAGTATTCCCTAAAATAAAAAATCCCCACCATTTGTGAGGATTTCTTTTACATAAACATAAAGTATATTTTTTGAATGACAATAATAACTCCTCTTTGAACAAAATTAAGGACAAAAATTGCCACGATAGGAGAAATATCAATCATGCCAATTGGCGGAATAAATCGTCTAAAGATACCAAGATACGGTTCACATACATTTGCCAGCATGCGTCCAATAGATGAATTTTGAGCAGCAGGTACCCAAGACATTAAAATGTATGCAATTAACATCAGTGAGTAAATATCAAATGCTAATGATACAAACCTTAAAACATAATAAAAAGTCATATAAACTACAATCCTCGCTATTAATTATCGTCTAAAATAAAATTTGAAATTTCGCCGGACACTTCTACATTATCTGGTGTACATAAGAAGATATCTTTACCAATTCTTTGGATATCGCCGCCAAGTGCATAAACTGTGCCGCTTAAAAAATCAATAATTCGTACGCCTTGTTCACGTTCAATTCGTTGTAGATTGACGATTGTTGCACGTTTATTTTT
Source organism: Lysinibacillus sp. FW301-JW8 (assembly GCF_058788755.1). Taxonomy (NCBI): domain Bacteria; kingdom Bacillati; phylum Bacillota; class Bacilli; order Caryophanales; family Bacillaceae; genus Lysinibacillus; species Lysinibacillus sp. FW301-JW8. The sequence goes on along the minus strand of NZ_JBYTBB010000030.1, from coordinate 35,225 downwards.
TAAATGTTCAGCGATATCCTGTGCTTCAGCATAGACTCTAGGTTCTACTAATACAACCTTTGCCCCTTTAGAGTTCATGGCTGCCTGTAAGCTAACAATGTTGTTTGCAGGTGCAGCACTCTGTGGAACAATTTCGTGAATGGGTGCCTTGCGCTCTTTCATAACCTTTTTAGGCTTTACTGAATGAATCGGTTGCTGATGATGTACGGGTTGTTGTTGCTGTTGAATAGGAGCTTGCGTGATTTCTTCTTCTAATTCTTCCTCTAGATAAAAGAAGTTTTTAATTTTATTTTTCATGCTCATCCTGTTCCCCTCTTTCATTTCCAACAAGAGCCGTTCCGACTCGAACGAATGTAGCCCCTTCCTCTACCGCAATTTCAAAGTCATTAGACATGCCCATTGATAACTCGGTACAAGGCGCATGTACGAATCCCTGCTCGGCTATTTGCTGTTGACATTGTTTTAATTGCTTAAAAACAGTGCGAATCATGTCATCGTCATCTGTATTTGGTGCCATCGTCATTAAACCTACTACTTGAATTTTCGTAAAACTTGCTAAAGATTGAATAAAAGGTAGGGCTTCCTCAATCGTTAAACCATGTTTTGATTCTTCACCTGATACATTAATTTGAACAAAGCATTTTACAGGTTTGTCTGCTCTTTTTTCGATTTCTTCTGCTAAACTTAATCGATCCAATGAATGTAAATAATCAATATGGTTAATCACTTGTTTTACCTTACGTGTTTGTAAAGAACCAATATAATGCCAATTTACATCTTCTTGAATTGCTTCTATTTTTCGACTTAAGCCCTCTGGACGATTTTCTCCTAAATGAAGAAGTCCTGCATTGATTGCCTCTTGTGTTCTTCCAACTGAAACTTCTTTTGTTACTGCAATAATTTGAACTTTCTCTGTTTCCCAAATTGAACGTTTTTGGGCTGCATGTATAAGATCATTAATTCTGTTTAAATTTGTTAAGATTTTTGTCACTGTTTTTCCCAACTTTACAACAATAGTTTCCTTTATTGTAACAAGCTATGCCTGAATTATCAATGAATAGCCTGACCTAATATGAAAGGACAGTTGCATCATTCATAGTAAATGAAAATAGCTTGGCTCTAAATAGGCAACCAAATTTAAGATAATGCTTTTACTAAAATAACATCTTTCCCAACAACAAGTACATCTTTCATGTAGACCTTTCTAACAGTATCTTCACCTCGAAAAAGCCCAAGATATTTTCGCGGCTCTGCAATCATAAACGCTGTCACATAGCCTGTTTCTTTTGACACTTCTGCATCTACAACAAACCCTAAAAAACGCCCATTACCTGCTTCAATAACTTCTTTTTGTTGTAACATTGAAAAACGCATTATATCCCTCCTGTAACAATTACTTTATGACATCCACTATTATCTCCATCAAAGTATGCTGTCACTTTATATTTATGTTATGTATTGTTAGATAGCTGAATGAAGATCAATTTCGCCTTGGCGTAATTGTAGCTGCCGCTTTGCTTTCGCTACAGAAAACATTTGTTGCTGTCGCTTCGCTTTCGCACAGATAAACAATACGTCCGGATTTTGGATTGTGCCTAGGCCTGCACGAGGGCCGATACGATGTCGGTCATTTCGGTAATGCCACAGGACGTGGCGTTTTTACCGATGCAGGTCAGTTAGCCGTTTTCGCAGGATGCGAAGAATTTAGGCTAACATCCTTTATTCATTCCTTTGAAAATCCGTGACATCCGCCGGGAGCTTTAGGCCAACCCATCTGTAGAGATGGGAGTCTTCTGTATCTGCCGCTATACTTTCGATACAAAAAACATTTGCTGAATGAAGATAAAATGCGCACCGAAAGCTCTGGTGCGCATTGTCTACTACTTATAATCTTTCTGCATTGTTTCAATCGCATTTTTTTCTAGACGTGAAATTTGCGCTTGAGAGATTCCCAATTCTTTTGCAATTTCTGTTTGTGTCTCACCGTAATAAAAGCGCTTGGCAACAATCATTTGTTGTCGTTCATCTAACTTTTGCAAACTTTCCTTCACCGACACGTAGGCAACCCATTGATCTTCAGATACATCATCATCACGTAATTGATCCATCATATAAACAGCGTCTCCACCGTCTGAATAAATAGGCTCTTGTAAAGAAACAGGATCTTGAATGGCATCTAAAGCGAATAAAACATCTTCCTTTTTCATGTCAATCATTTCTGCAATTTCTTCAATCGTTGGTTCTCGTAAATTGTCAGTTATCCATTGCTCTTTTGCCTGCATTGCTTTATACGCAATATCTCTTAAAGAACGAGAAACGCGTAACGCATGATGATCACGCAGATGGCGACGAATTTCTCCAATAATCATTGGTACAGCATATGTTGAAAATCGCACATTATGCTTTAAATCAAAATGATCGATGGCTTTCATGAGGCCGATGCAGCCTACCTGAAATAAATCATCTGCCTGTTCACCCCTATAGGCAAATCTACCGACAATACTGAGCACTAACCTTAAATTGCACATCACAAGCTCTTCTCTAATCTCGGTTTCTCCTGCTTGTAATCGGATGAAGAGTTCCTTCATTTCCTCGTGCTTTAAAATTGGCAAAGTCGATGTATCTAAGCCGCAAAGATCTACTTTAGTTCGCATATTCGATTCCTCCGGATGTTATTCTCTGACTAAACCGTGACATCAGTTTGTCCGAGAGAAACGAGAATATGCACAAAAGCTATGACCAATTTTAGGTAGGTTAATTTTCCCTCTCTAAGATATTGGCTGGTTTAAATTTTCACGTAAATCTTGAATGATTTTCTTCTCTAATCGGGAAATATAAGATTGTGAAATCCCTAAATGATCCGCAACTTCTTTTTGTGTCATTTCAACTTTACCATTGAGGCCAAAACGACATTCCATAATGTATCTTTCACGCGCACCTAGTAAATTAATAGCATGAAACATATGCTGACGCTCAATTTTCTTTTCTACATTGTCTAAAATAATATGCTCTTCTGTGCCTAAAATATCAGACAATAGTAATTCATTGCCATCAGCATCAGAATTAAGTGGTTCGTCTAGCGAAACTTCACCTTTCATGCGACTTGTTTTCCGTAAATGCATGAGAATTTCATTTTCAATACAACGGGAAGCATACGTTGCAAGTTTAATATTTTTATCCGTATTGAACGTTTCAATTGCCTTAATTAAACCGATCGAGCCAATACTAATTAAATCCTCAATCGGCGTACCCGTATTATCAAAACGTCTAGCAATGTAAACAACAAGACGTAAATTACGTTCAATTAGTGTGTCTCTAGCTCGTAAATCACCATTCATAAAGGATGCAATGACTGTAACTTCTTCTTCTCGACTTAATGGCACTGGCAATGAATCATTTCCCCCTATATAGTACGTTTCACGACTCCGAAACTTACTCCATAATTTTTTCAAGCTAGCAAGTAGCCTAAGAAGCAATAGTTCTCCCCCTCTATGAGTTATTTGAAAGCGCTGAAAAATGTAAAATTGCTGCTGTGCTATGTGGAAAATTTTTAGCCTTCTTTGTTAAAACGATATATTCATTTGTTTTCACTTGTGGGGGCTCCCCCTTTATTTGCCACTCATTAAAGCGAAAACCTAGCACAACTGATTGCTGTTGTACTGTATTGACATGAATAAACCGAATTAAACGCTGATAATCTTCTGAAAACATGGATACATTATACGGATCCGTTTCTTGCCATTCTAATAATGATTTGCAAAATGCTGCAGGTAAATGTGGTTTTAACGCTGTATAAGAGACAAAGTGAACTGGCTTTCCTGATAGAGGTTCAATTGCTTGATTCCCTGTGTCTACAAAAGCAGAGAGCGGTATTGTTACATCAAAAATTGTTAATGTTGTATCAAAAACAAACTGACCACTTAAACGCTCAAGCTTTACAAATCCCCATTGCTTATAAAAAACAACTAGATTACCAATAGCCAACAGCAGGCAAATAATAATAAAATGGACGACAGAAAGATTTTTTAAATAAGGTTGTAATGCTGTAAGTAACCCTCCAATAATAATTGTTGCTGTTAAAACAATTGGCCCTTGTTTTTGAAAACTTCGAAGCTTAAAGCGAAAAGCTATGCCAATTAATAGAATAAAGCTCAGTAATGTTGTCCACAGCAATTGACCACCTATAACAGCTACAAAACTACTACAAACCGAACTCATTAATAATCTTGTATTCTTTACAAAAACCCCTGTTACTTTTGCCGTAAACGTGAGTATCGCTAGATTAAATAGCGTATTAATGAGCACCAGCCATTCTCCATACATAACAGCCGCCTCCTACTTACAAAGTTAGCATGTTATGCTCACAAATATTGTCAAACAATCGCATCATTTCCTTAAAATATTTTGACAAAATACATGTTTTCCTTACACATTTGAACAACTTTACAGACAAATATAAAAAGCTCGTATTCTACAAATGTAAAATACGAGCTTTTTAGAAGTGAGATATTATCCGCGGTTTTTACGATTACGTAGAAACGCTGGTACCTCAAGCATATCATCCTGACCATATTGTTGTTGATTTTGACGAGGCTGCTCTTGTTGAACATGCATTTCTTGACGTTGTTCACGAATAGGTGCTTGCTGTTGTTGTACAGCTTGTCTATTTGTATTTAACGAAGGTCTTGGAGTATTGCGTTGTTGTTGTAATACTTCTTCTGAGAAGCCAGTCGCAATCACGGTTACAATAATTTCATCTTTTAGATTTTCATTAATAACAGAACCGAAAATCATATTTACCTCTTCATCTGATGCTGAAGCTACAATATCTGCCGCTTCTTGGACTTCGAATAAGCTTAAGTTGGAGCCTCCAGTAATATTCATAAGGACACCTTTAGCGCCATCAATTGAAGATTCAAGTAAAGGACTTGAAATGGCTTTCTTTGCTGCTTCTGCAGCACGGTTTTCACCTGTTGCAATACCAATCCCCATTAATGCAGAACCTTTGTTAGACATAATTGTTTTTACATCTGCAAAGTCTAAGTTAATAAGACCTGGTGTAGCAATTAAATCTGAAATACCTTGTACACCTTGTCGTAAAACATTATCAGCTTCACGGAATGCCTCTAACATCGGCGTAGATTTATCGACAATTTGTAGTAGTTTGTCGTTCGGAATAACGATTAAAGTATCAACAGATTCCTTCATGCCGCCAATACCACCGATAGCCTGAGTTTGTCGCTTACGACCTTCAAACGTAAATGGTCGCGTAACAACACCAACTGTAAGAGCACCTAAATCGCGAGCGATCTGTGCAATGACTGGCGCTGCACCAGTACCAGTTCCTCCACCCATTCCAGCTGTAACAAATACCATATCCGCTCCACGTAGAACCTCTTCTAATTGTTCACGGCTCTCTTCGGCAGCTTTTTTTCCTACCTCTGGATTTGCTCCTGCGCCTAAACCACGAGTAAGTTTTGCTCCAATTTGAAGCTTCACTTCTGCTTTTGATAAATTTAGTGCCTGTGCATCTGTGTTTACTGCGATAAAGTCTACTCCTTGCACACCATGCTCTATCATTCGATTGACAGCGTTGTTACCGCCGCCACCAACACCAATAACTTTAATTACTGCAAGTTGATCAACACTTGTATCAAATTCTAACATTTTTTTTTCCTCCCACGGTAACTCGACTCTGTATCATTCATTACGCATTCTAGTTAATCAAAAAACTTATCAAATAATTTTTTTGCTCTACCGATTACGCTTCCTTTTGATTCGGAAGTTGAAGCATATTCTTGCTTCTTAGGTGTGGCTGTTGGAGACCCTACAACCGCATATTCAATAGGTTGCGTATTCGTACCTTTTCCGTAAAAATCATCTTCTAAATAGGCGTAACGAATAAGTCCGACTGCCGTCGTAAATGAAGGCTCCCTAACGCCAATATAATCGGGTGTATATATTCTAACACGAGTTTGCAGAATTTGACGTGCCAGTTGAGCAATACCTTCAAGCTTTGCAACACCACCCGTTAAAACAACACCGCCAGGTAAATCACGGACACCTAGACGTGCTAACTCGTCAATCACTAACTCCAAAAGTTCTTCCAAGCGTGCACCAATTATTTCTGATATATAGCGCTGACTATATTGATCAGTTGAATCTGTTCCAACAATTGGTACTTCGAAGATTTCATCATCTGATGCATCATCATAAAAGGCATGTCCAAATTGATGTTTAATTTGCTCAGCTTGTTCTGTTGGTGTTTTTAAAACGATTGAAATATCTTTCGTAATATGATCACCACCAACTGGTATTACACCCGTATGTGTTAACAGCCCCTCTTCAAACACTGTAATAGTAGTTGAGCCTCCCCCCAGGTCAATAAAGGCTGTCCCTTGGTTTTTCTCATCCTCTGTTAGTGCAAAATTGCCTGCTGCTAGCGGTTGCAAATATATTTCTCGTATACTTAATCCTGCACGCTCTACACAACGTAAAACATTGTGTAAAAGTGTTTTGGAAGTTGTAATCATCGTTGCATCCATTTCTAGACGAATTCCAATCATACCGCGTGGATCTTTAATCTCATCTAAGTTATCCACAATAAATTGTCTTGGAATAATGTTCACCAATTCACGTTCAGGAGGTATTGACATGACTTGTGCAGATTCCACCACTCTGTCTAAATCATCGTCTGTAATTTCTCTATTTTCACTATTTACAGCGACAACACCTTTAACTAGCTGTAACATCGTCTGGTTAGCTGGAACACCCAGAACAACTTCATTGATTTGATAGCCAGTCATTCGTTCTGCTTGTTCGATTGCTTTTCGAATTGATTGAACTGTTGCATCAATATCAACAATCGCACCTTTTCGAACGCCATTCGATTTTACATTTCCGACGCCAATTACATGTAATTGTCCGTCACTCATTTCACCTATTAATACCTTGATAGAGGACGATCCTATATCAAGGGAAATATATAAATCTTGCTGATTCAATTCGCTGCACCTCCTTGAAAAATGCTCTTATTTTCATTCTATTGTAAATTTGGCGTAATGTCTAAGCAAATCGAGTAATTTGCTCAATTTTTCTCTCATTCTATGGAAGTTTTCTTCTTTTTGTGACGTTTTTCATCTAGCCTAGTTAGTAAAATACGCCTAATAATTGCTATATTTTGGAACAAACGTACTCCAAAAGCGAAAATGGCAGCTAAATACAAATCTATTCCTAAATACACTCCTAAAAAGGCTAAACCTGCTGCAAGGATTATATTAAAAAAGAAGCCTGACACAAAAACTTTATCATCGTATACTTGTTGCAATTGAGCACGAATTCCGCCAAATAAAGTATCTAAAGCTGCTAAAACTGCTATTGACAGATAATTTTCATAGATAGAGGGAATTTGTATATTCGTTAACAAGCCTAGGGCAAGTCCAAATATCAAACCTAAAAATGGTAGCCACATATTTTATTCTCCTTTTTTCACCTCTGTTAAATAATCATTTGTCAATGGCTGATCAAATGCTGGGATTGTTAATTGTTCAGTCGGCTCTTCAATTATTAGATTAAAATTATCTAAATAAAAGGAATCAATAAATGTTGAAGCTTGTAACGAATTGTACATTTTTTGAGCTTCCTTAAAAGAGCTTGTCCCAACATAAATTTCAAAAGGAGGCGATGACAGTGCTACACTATTCACAGTCGTTTTTCCATTTATGTCTCGAATTGCTGTTGTATGTACAACGCGATTTCCATCTATCGAAACACTAGCCGCATTGTTTTTAAACAAAGCATTCAATAGTTGAGTCAGCAAATCAGGTGAAATTTCTTGAATGTCAAATCCCATTTCCACTAATTCTTGTGCTGGCTCTACACGTATGACAACTCCTGGACCTGTAACTTCAGTTAAGCCCGCTTGAAGCTTTAAACGTTTCAATGTCTCATTTAAAGCTGCCTGTAAACTTGCTTTTTCAGATTGCTCATAGCGACCCACTACTTCATTGAGTGAGCGAATTTCTGCTAATAATGTGGAATGTCTTTGTTTTTCTTCTGCTAATTCCTCTCTTATGGCCCAAATATCTCGTGTATCTCGCTCAGCTGGTTGTTGTATAGTATTGTACTGTACCGCTATCATCAAACCGATAATAAATAGCACGATCGTTATTCGGGTGTACATATTTTTTTTCAAAATAGCCCCTCCTAGACGTATCGTAACCCCCATAAATAACGCCTTAGATTTTGAATAATGCAAATGCATGTAAAATCTGCAACTACTCTGGAGGCTAATGTTGAAAATTAAATTTAACTCTCAACTTTTACTTTTGGCATACTTAGTTTTTGATTTTCTTCTAATGACACAACAATATTGTCATTTAATAACTGATCCACTACACCACCATTTAAATTTAATGAGGACGCCAATGTTGGAGAATCACCTATAGCCTCAACAATAAATGGTGCAGGATGCTGCTTACCGTCAATCGTAATCACAGGTCCATTACAACGTATATAGGAATTCGCTAGAACCCGTTGACCATTGATGGCAATAGCCTGTGCACCAGAAATTTTTAGCTCATTAAGCAATTTAAACACATGGCTTTCATGAACGATATAATCATTAGGATTTGCAGATTTAGGATCATAACCTCCATCTTGCAGCGTTATACGAATTCCTTTTCCTTCTGCTTGTAAATCGCCTAATAATAATCGTAAATCCTCTGCTTCTTCAACAAGCTTTTTGTTAGCCTTTTCATCAGCAACAAATGATTTCTCATACTTGCGAATTTTTTCTTGCAGCGCATTTGCTTCTTCTGCTAATACTTTATTCCGTTCTTGCTGGGCTATTAAATCCTCACGGTATGATTCCTCTTGCTCAAAAAGCTCTGAATCAATTGAACCTGCATTTCGGCTATCTTTTGCCTGATTGTATGAATAGCCAATAATGAATCCCATTGTTATACAAACAATAAGCAATTCAAATTGCTTCCTTGACAAAAAACTTCCTTTGCTATTCATTCGTTTGTTGCTCATCATTATTCACTTCCTGGTTGGCCGTTTCTTCATCTTCTTTTCCATTTACATCAATGCTTATTTTGTTGTATTCATCATTGTAAGGACGATAATATGAGCCTACCTCTAAATCAATAACCCCCTTTTCTAAATTACTAATTTGTGCCACAATTGAGGGGTAATAATTTAACTTATCAGCTAAAGTTTGAATAACAGCACGTACTTCATATCCATCATTCATATAAAGTCTGACTGCATTAGGATTTGTCTCATTACTGTTTGTATTGACTTGAGAAATTAAGGCTAATACTTCTGGCTTTAACTGTGCTAATTGCTCAACAAGCTTGTTGATTGTTTTTTCACCAGTTATACCAATAAAAACAGGAGCATCAATTGGCACTTCATCACCAGCTTGTTCAAATCGTTTGCCATTTTCGAGTAAAGGATAATAGGTGCCATCACCAGCTAAGTATGCAACTTTTTTCCATTCTTTAATTTCTATTGTTACATCACGCAGCAAGTTACGTTTAACATGCGCTTCTTTTACCCATTTATCCTTGAGTATTAACTCCTCAATATCATTTACCTTAAAACCCCACATCGACTTTCCAGTAGCCAGAGTACTGGCCTGTAAATAATAATGTTCATCAGCTAAGCGAGCACCGTTGACTGTAATTTTGTTGATTTTACTGTAAGGTGATTGAAAATAAAGGAGTACTGCTAACACGATAAAGAAAAGTAATATTAGCACTATAAATTTCCGATTTGTACGCTTTTTTCGTCGCTTTTTTAGCGTAGGTATGCGATCTTCTATATCAATTACTTTCTCCAAAAAGTACTCCTCCTTTATATTTATTTCGCTAATTGATAAATAATACCTATTATTAACCACATTGTTACTAAAGATGTTCCGCCATAACTAATAAAAGGCAGTGTGACCCCCGTTACAGGTACTAAACCAATCACTACAGATATATTTAGAAATGCTTGCACGGTCAGCATTGTAACAAGTCCTATAATCGCGTAATAGGATGCTCTCGATTTAGCTTGTACTGCAAATTTATAACCAGCATAAATCGCTAGTACAAATAATGCTAAAATAAATAGACCCCCAAGCAATCCAACCTCTTCTAAAATAATCGCATAAATAAAGTCATTTTGAGGCTCGGGTAAATATAAGAACTTCTGTCTACTTTGTCCAAAACCATGACCAAAAATGCCGGCAGGTCCAATTGCCATTAATGATTGTACAGCTTGAAATCCACTTACCAAAGGGTCCGCCCATGGATCAAGAAATGCTTGAATGCGTTTTAATCGATATGGTGCTGTTACAATCAACCCTGCTAACCCTGCAACTCCTGCTATCATAAACATTCCATAAAGTTTTAATGGATATCCTGCTACAAAAAACAATAAAAAGACTGAGACCACTAATATAAATACCGAGCCAAAATCAGGCTGCAGCATAATAAGAACCACTGGTAATACTAAAATGAATCCGTGTCGCCAGTTAATAATCGGTGTACCTGTTTTATGCTGCGCTAATATATGACTCAAGTACACTATGACTGTAATTTTCGTTAGCTCTGCTGGCTGAATGGTTAATGGACCTACACCTATCCAGCTTTGCGAGCCATTTCGTACTAGTCCAATGCCTGGAATAAGTACAAGAACCAGCAAAATTAACGAAAAAATATAGGCCATTTTCCAAAAGGATTGCTCTCTCAAAATATTTAATCGAATGGTGATTAAAAATACGACAATGGCAACAGCAAAATACATACTTTGCTTCATATAAAACGGCATTTTTCCACTATAATGAACGGCACTCCAATAGGTACCTGCAGAATAGACGAAAATAATGCCGATTATTGATAGCATCAATGTTGTGACGAGCAATAAATAGCTTTCTTTTCCTCTCAGTAATGCCATCCTTCCAAGTCAAGTATATTCTAAAATAGTTACAGACTTATGACAGCTTCATTACAGCTTCAATAAAAACATCTCCTCGAATTTCGAAACTGTCATATTGATCCCAGCTTGCACATGCAGGAGACAATAGAATAACATCCCCCTCAGCTGACATCGGTGCCGCATAATGTACAGCATCCTCAACATTTTGTGCAATAATTGTTTGCTGAACACCACATGACTTTGCAAATTCTACAAAGCGTAAGCCTGTTTCTCCAAACGCCACTACACCTTTGACATGCCCCATACATGGACGTAATTCCTCAAACGAATGACCTCGATCTAAGCCCCCTGCTAGAAGAATAACTGGTGCCTGAAATGCATCTAAGGCACTTTTTGTAGCTAAGCAGTTTGTTGCTTTGGAATCATTGTAAATTTTTCTTCCATTCCATTCGCGTACAAACTGTGTACGGTGACGAACACCACCAAATGTCGCAAGAATTTCCTCCATCTTAGCTTTATCACAACCAACTAAAATACATGCTGCTACTGCTGCTAAAATATTTTCTAAGTTATGTTTACCTGGTAAAGCAATGATAGCCCGTTCCATATAGGGTTCCCCTTGCCAGTAAATCATTGTGTCGTCTGCACTAATTCCTTCAGCTGTATGTCCATTTGAACTAAACGGAATCTTATTTCCTTTAGATTTTGCGGCATAACCAACAACAATTGGCTGATCTGCATTATAAATAAAATAATCATTCTCATCTTGATTACGAGTAACACCGAATTTTGACTCTGCGTAATTGTCAAATGTTCCATGATAATCAAGATGCGCATCATAAAGATTTGTTAGAATAGCAATTTTAGGCTGGAAAGTTTTTGTGCCCATCAATTGGAACGAGGATAATTCCGTTACAATGATATTATCTTTCTGTGCTTCCCTTGCAACACCGCATGCCACTGTTCCAATATTTCCAGCAATCAGTGGCTTTTTACCACCATTATTCAACATGTCAAAAATTAAAGTTGTCGTTGTTGTTTTACCATTTGAACCAGTGATACCAATAAACGGTGCTTCACTGATCAAATAGGCCAGTTCAATTTCCGTCCAAACAGGTATTTCTCGGCTAATAGCATCCGCTACAATTTTATTGCTGTAAGGAATACCTGGATTTTTTACAACTAATTCAAAGCCTTCATCTAGTAAATCCTCTGGATGACGACCACAAATAACTGTTACTCCTTTTTGCAATAGGCCTTGTGCATCTGGACTTTCATCAAATGGCTTTGAATCATTGACTGTCACAAAGGCGCCTAGTTCATGTAAAATTTCGGCTGCTGCCACACCGCTTTTGGCTAGGCCTAAAACAAGTACCTTTTTATGTTGTAGATCTGTATAGTTTTTCATAAGAACGCCTCCGATAAGACTGCAATCAATGCTACTGCTAAAGCGGTTGACCAAAAGACAAGGACAACTTTCCACTCTGACCATCCTGATAATTCAAAATGATGGTGGATAGGACTCATTTTAAAAATACGTTTTTTACGAAGCTTAAAACTACCAACCTGTAAAATAACGGATAATGTTTCAATTACAAACACTAATCCCACTAATAACAATAAGAATTCTTCTTTTATTAATACAGACACCATAGCTAAAGCTCCGCCTAAAGCTAATGACCCTGTATCACCCATAAATACCTTTGCAGGATTTGCATTAAACAGCAGAAACCCTAATAATGCCCCAGTTACAGCAAATGCAAATAAAGCAATATCAGCTTGATCTTGGAAAAGCGCAATTACACCAAAAGCTGCAAAGGCAATAGATGCTGTGCCTGCCACTAGTCCATCTAGTCCATCTGTTAAATTTACTGCATTCGAGAAGCCAACCAACCAAAAAATTAGAAAAGCTACATAGAAAACCCCTAAATCAAATGTCAAGTCTGTAAATGGTATAGCAAGCGTTGTATCGAATGATCCTACGTGCAGTAAGAAATAAGCCAGAACGGCAATGACGATTTGACCAATTAGCTTTTGCAGGGATGTTAAACCAAGGTTACGTTTAAAAATAACCTTTAAGCCATCATCTAGAAATCCGATTAAGCCAAACCCAGCTAATACTAACAACAGTACGACGGTTTGTGTGGTAAATAAATCTAAAAAGCTTCCTACACCAGCAGTAGTGAGGATTATGGCAATTAGAAAAATAATGCCCCCCATTGTTGGAGTACCCGCTTTTTTCATATGTGATTTTGGTCCTTCTTCACGAATACTTTGACCGAATTTAAGTCGACGAAGAAGAGGAATACTGATTGGTGCCAAAATAACTGTTACTATAAAGGCAAGAGCTAAAATGGTAAGAGTTGTTGCGAGTTTCATTGAAAAATCTCCTTTAAATCTTGTTTCACTTTCTTCTTCAAGAAAAAAGCATAAACCTTCATTTATTTATTACTACCCTTCATAATAATAGTGGTTCTTTCCCATTTTTTAAAGGTAAAGTTATATTAGTTCTCCAAATATAAATGAATTGTGCCATCTTGTTTGATAACACTATCCACTTCAGGCAGTTGATTACCAATTTTAGTTCCTTCACCATGCCATTCAATACGAAATGGATAATGTTGCTTTGCAATATCATCCTTCGTTTGACCAATAAAGCTAGGTACTTTCACAGTGATTGGATCACCCCAACGATAATCCTTTTCAAGCTGTTCCTTCGATTTTTCAATGCCAACAAAAGGTGAAGCATCTTCAATAATTTGACCGACAATTGGAGCTGCTACAACACCACCAAATTGAGTTGTTTTCTTCGGGTTATCCACCGCTACATAAACGACAATCTGTGGATTATCCGCTGGTGCAAAGCCAATAAAAGATACGATATATTCTCCGCTTTTATAACGCCCATTCTCTACTTTTTGTGCTGTTCCCGTTTTTCCCCCAATACGTAAGCCATCTCGGTAGGCCTGTCGTCCAGAGCCCTTTGCTACAACTGATTCTAATGCACCTCGAACCTTTGCAGATGTCTCCTCACGAATAACCTGTTTTTTAACTTCTGGTTCAGTCTCTTTTATGACTTCGCCAGTATTCGGATTGAAAATTTTCTTCACAACATATGGCGTATAAAGCTTGCCCCCATTTATAGCTGCAGCAACTGCCTGCACTTGTTGAATAGGAGTAACAGCCACCCCTTGACCGAAAGAAGTTGTTGCCTGCTCCACAGGTCCAAAGGCTTCTTTAGAAAATAATATTCCCGAAGCTTCACCTGCAATGTTAGACCCTGTCTTTTGACCAAAACCAAAGTCTTTAATATATTGTAATAATCTTTCATTGCCAAGTCGTTGTCCTAATTCAATAAACCCCGGGTTACATGAATTCTCTACAACTTCAAGGAATGTTTCATGACCATGCCCACCACGATTCCAGCAACGTAATCTTGCACCTGCAACCATCGTATAGCCTGGGTCATAAAACGTATCATGTTCTAAATCCACTAAATTCTCTTCTAGAGCTGCACTCAAGGTAATAATTTTGAATGTTGAGCCAGGCTCGTAGGTCATCCATACGGGTAAATTCCGATTATAGATAGCAGGTTCAACAATTTGATATTTTGCTGGATGAAAAGTAGGGTAGGAGGCTAATGCTAAAATCTCGCCATTGTTTGGATTCATTGCAATAGCTAACGCTTGGTCAGCCTCATAACGCTCCATAGCCTGGGACAGTTCACGCTCTACCACCTGCTGCACATCTACATCAATTGTAAGCTCTACCGTTGCACCATCTTCTCCAGCTTTCCAAGCACTTGCAACATTCGGTAAATTATTCCCTTTCGCGTCTGTAAAAAGGCGAATGGCTGAGGAGTTAGCCTGAAGTAGTTTATTATATTCATATTCAATACCAGCTAACCCTTGGGCATCATAGCCTGTGAAACCTAAAAATCGCGAGAGCATTGTGCCATATGGGTAATCCCTTGCATAATCAACCCCGCTATATAAGCCCTCGATTTGCATTCCTTGTAATTGCACCGCTTTTTCATAAGAAATATTTTTTCCTTCCGGTGCTAATTTCACTAAATATTCTCTTTTCTTCATTTTCTCCAACAGCTTTTGTTCATCAACTTCCAGTACCTGTGCTATCTTTGCTGCTGCCCCTTCAATATCTTTGCTTTGAGAAGGCATGAAATAAAGAGTGGGTGCAAGCTTATTTGTGACAATACTTTGCCCATCACGATCTGTTATATGACCACGTTCATTTGCAAAGGGAATTTCTCGGTCCCAATTCTCTTCGGCCTTCTTTGTTAGCTCCTTTTGATCTAGTACCTGTAAGAAGAACAATCTAATGACAATGGCTACTGCAACACACATAAATAACACATATAAAATACGTAAACGTTTTTTAGAATGGATAGAAATCCACTTCATTCGACATCACACCTTGTTTTTTACAACGTATGAAATAAAGTGGACTTCTATTCAGTATCTATTGATCAACTATTTGTTCAACTTCATCATCGGATGTAGCTTCAACATCTTTTATAAAGCTTTCAGCAGGTGTTTTCAGCTTCACAACTATCGGTGAACTATCTGAAATTACAGTACCTGCTGATACACTCTGACTGGCTACAAAGCCCTCACCCACAACCTCTATCTCAAGATTAGCCATTGACTTGAACACAAGTACATTGCGCAACGACCAATCAGTAAAATCTGGTAGTGAGATATCACCTTCTGTTTTTAAAAACACAAAATTACCTTTTATAAGTTTTTGAGGACCTTTTGGATATTGTTCAATGATTTTCCCGCCGCTTCCAACAACAATTGGCTGCAAACCATCATTTGCAAGCTCTACCTGTACAGTCTCAGCACTTTGACCTGTATAATCCTGAATTGCTGCATTATCCACCTTTTTGACATCTTCTGTATTAACATTTAAATACTTTAAACTATTTAACATAACTGGCTTAAATACTTTTGATACTGGAACAGAACCATTTTCTCCTTTTTTGAGCTTAGGTTTTGTTACTGAGACGTACATAATGAGCTGTGGATTATCAACTGGAGCCATCCCTAGGAATGAATACAGATAATCATTTGCAAGATATCCACCACTTGCTTTCGGTATTTGGGCAGTTCCTGTTTTTCCTGCAACCTCATATTCATCAAGGATAAAGTCCTTTGCTGTTCCATATTTAGACGTTAATGTAGATGCAAGGATTTCTCTTACTTGCTTCGCTGTGTTAGCTGAAACTGGCTGTCCTTTTTCAATCGGCTTATGATTTTGAATGATTTTTCCAGTTGAGGGATCAACAATTTGATCTATAACATAGGGCTGCATCATTTTGCCATCATTCGCAATAGCTGTCATCGCCTGAATAAGCTGAATCGGTGTTACTGTAGAACCTTGACCATATGTTGTTGTTACACGTTGGATTGGATATTTCGATAAAAGTGTACCTGCTGCCTCATTTGGTAAATCAATTCCTGTTTTCTTGCCAAAACCAAATTTATCTAAATAATCATAAAAGACATCCTCTCCAATAACCTTTAATAAATGTGCCATGGCTGTATTGGATGAACGTTGGAAGCCTTCTAAATAAGTAATTCGATTCCAACCAACATTATTATGATCTTTAATTACTCTATCAAGGACTCTATACTGACCTGACATATACGTAGCATTTGGAGGCCATGTATCTGTATCAATAGCTGAAGCAAGTGTGAATGTTTTCATTGTTGAGCCTGGTTCAATGGTTTCCTCAATAACATCGTTCAGCCATTTCATATTTGTACCTTCACGTGTATCAGGATTAAATGTAGGACGTTGGGTCATCGCCAGTATTTTTCCTGTTTTCGATTCTGCCACAACAGCTGTCATAGATTCAGGATTATATTCCTTTTCAACCAGTGACATCGCTTCCTCTAAAAAGCTCTGAATTGTTTTATCAATTGTTAAATAAATATCATCACCATTTTTGGCAGGTGTCACCATTTTTTCGCTATTCGGTAAAAGATAACTAAAAGCATCTGTCTCATATTCAATTTTACCGTCTTTTCCCGATAATTCTTTGTTATAGGTTAATTCAAGCCCCATCTTACCTTTTGTCGTGAACGTATGATCTTTATTTTCCTCTTTCACTGCAAAGCCAATTAAATGTGAGGCAAAAATACCATTTGGATAATAGCGTTTCAAATCATTTACAAATAGAATCCCAGGCAATTTCTCATCTTTGATTTTACTCATAACCTGATGGCTAATTCCTCGTCCTGCACTACCAAATTCAACTTGATAAGGTTTTTCTCCATCTTCCTTTAACCTTGTTAGCTGTTTATAAATCGCTTCCTTATTCATCTCATCCTCTTTATTCATATGAATATACTGCGATAAAATTTCAGCTGTTTTTTCTGGATCTATAACATGTCGCGGAGCTTTTTTATCTGTCGTGGCCTTTTCATTGACGACTGCGATTAATCGATAGCTAAGTGTATCCTCCGCTATGACTTGCCCAGTTCGATCGTAAATCTTACCACGACTTGCTGTTATGGCGCTTTCCTTGCTATACTTTGCAGCTGCTCTAGCCGCAAGCTCTTGTCCTTCTGCCTCACCTGTCGCCTGTAATGTCACCATTCTTGTGAATAATAGAAAAAAGAGCCCTCCATAAAAAATCAATAATAGAAAGGCTCCCCATTGGAATCGAAATCTCTTTTTTTTCATTCTCCCGGCACTACCTTTACATTTTTCTCATTTTGAGTTAAACCGAGTTCTTTCGCTTTTTTCCATATATTTTCGTATGTAGAAAGTTCACTCACACGAACCGTCAAGTCAACATTCTTTTTAGCAATCTCTCCTGCTTCTGCTTCGATTTTTTGAATGTCCATACTTGTTGTTTGAATAGCCGCTTGCTTATTTAAAACGACTACCGCTAATACAACAATAATACCAACTAAAGCAATTAGCATTGTTTTTTCAAACTTCTGGTTCGTTTTTTTACGACGTATGATAGTGGGTTGTGGACTAGGTGGTGTTATCGGTTGTTGCACTTGTTGATGTTGGTGCTGCCTTACACGTACTGCTGCCATTTACTCACGCCCTTTGTCGTTAATTTTCTCCACCACTCTAAGCTTCGCTGAACGTGCACGTTTGTTAACCTCAAGTTCCTCATCAGATGGAACAATCGGCTTTCTCGTAATAAG
This sequence comes from Lysinibacillus sp. FW301-JW8, assembly GCF_058788755.1. Classification (NCBI taxonomy): domain Bacteria; kingdom Bacillati; phylum Bacillota; class Bacilli; order Caryophanales; family Bacillaceae; genus Lysinibacillus; species Lysinibacillus sp. FW301-JW8. Next base: position 17,106 of record NZ_JBYTBB010000030.1, on the reverse strand, counting down.
CTTTAAAGTTGGCTTCATGTCATCAGGAATTACAGGTAAATTTGGTGGTAATTCCGGTAATGATGACGCTTCCTTAAAAATAGTCTTGCACAGGCGGTCCTCCAATGAATGGAACGTAATGACACTAATGCGTCCACCTACGCTTATCATATCAATCGCATCGACTAATGAATCCTCTGCCGCGCCTAGCTCATCATTAACAGCAATTCGTATTGCTTGGAATATGCGCTTCGCTGGATGTCCGCCTTTACGGCGTGCCGCTGCTGGAATACCCTCTTTTATAAGTTCTACAAGTTGGCCGGTTGTTTCAATCGGTGCCACCTTACGTGCCTCTTCGATTTTACGAGCAACTTGCTTTGAAAACTTCTCTTCTCCATACCGGAAAAAGATACGTACTAAATCCTCATATGCCCATTCATTCACAACATGAAATGCTGTAAGCGTTGCCGTTTGATCCATGCGCATATCTAATGGTGCATCGTGATGATAACTAAAGCCTCGTTCAGGTGTATCTAGCTGTGGAGAGGAAACACCTAAATCATATAGAATACCATCTACTTGCTCGATACCAAGTGCTACTAACTCTTCTTTCAAATTCCGAAAATTAGAATGGATAAATGTCACACGGTTTATATAGGGTGCTAATCGTAATTTCGCATTGTTAATAGCTATCATATCTTGATCAAAGCAGATTAAACGGCCCTTATCAGATAATTGTTGTACTAAATATTCACTGTGACCTGCGCCACCTAGCGTACAGTCCACATAGATTCCATCAGGATCGATGTTCAACCCGTCAACAGTTTCTTTTAATAGCACGGTTGTATGATCGAACATACCACTCGCTCCCCTCAGGCCTTAACTTCATTCAACTGACATCTTTACAAAAGTTAAAAATCAAAGCCAATCATATTTTCTGCAATTTCATTAAAGGATTGTTCAGACTCACTAAAGTAAGTCTCCCAAGCATCTTTTGCCCATATTTCTATTCGATTCGAAACACCTAGCACAACACATTCTTTTACAAGATGCGCATGTTGCATAAGAGTTGAAGGAATATTGATACGACCCTGCTTGTCTATTTCTACTTCCGTTGCCCCTGAAAAGAAGAACCTTGCAAATGCACGGGTATCTTTTTTGGTCATCGGTAAGCCCTTTAATTTTTCTTCGAGTTTTCGCCATTCATCCATAGGATAGCCAAACAAACAATTATCAAGTCCGCGTGTTACAACAAACGTTTCGCCTAAGGCTTCACGAAATTTTGCGGGTACGATTAATCGTCCTTTAGCATCAACAGAGTGTTGATATTCTCCCATGAACATGCTATTCACCCCACTTTATTAAATAATGTACCACATCCCCCCACTTTCCTCCACTTTTTTTAAAAAAAACTTGACATTTCAACACTTAATGTGCGAATAGACCTTTAGCAATTTTTTTGATCTATGCTAAATGACATAATTAAAGAGCTATCCTTAGTAGGATAGCTCTTTAATTATTATTAATTTCGACAATGTTCATCAAATCTGCATTGTATCAAATTATTACTTAGGTATAAAGATACATTTATTACATTTTATAAATACAGTAAATAGTGACGATTTCCAATGCTATAATTTTGCTTAAGCATTTCAGTCACTAACATAGGTCCAAATTCATTGATATATTGGTACGGATTATAAGTTCTTTCCTGAAACCCCTCATTTGGATATAGCTCATTTTGTAACGTCTTAAATTTACGAATTGTTGTTTCATGCTTATTAAGTACAGATTGTTCAATCTTTTGCTGTAAATAGTCAAACTGTTTTTGATGATTCTCTTTATTTTTTTCAAGTATTTTATCTAATGGTACTTGCTGTTCTTTTAAATAAGATGCAAGCTGATTGTAATTATTGAAAAGCTCTAGCTGCATTGTTTGAATTTGAAATTTCGCTTCTTCATCCTGCACTTCAGCAATAAACTGCTCCTTAAGTTGTAATGCCTTGCCAGCCCATACATCAGCAACAGTTAATTGTTGCTCACGTAATAATTGTTCCACATGGCGTGTAATAATTGTAATATGCAGACGTGGAGCGAAAATAGGCATTTGCAGTCCTAGTACCGAAAATGCATCCTTCAACGTTGCCCAATAAGCAAGCTCCCCTGGACCACCAACAAACGCAAGAACTGGTAATGTCATTTCCTGCATAAGAGGACGTGTAACAACATTATTACTTAATCTCTCAGGATGATTCACAGCAATATCCAATATTTCTTCTTGCGATAATTTAATATTTTCTGCTAGATTAACAAATGATTGAGTCTTTCGTTCTAACAGATGACGTTCTCCATCTTCAACAAAAAATAGATTTGCTGCTTCATTTGTTGCTAAAATAGGCTTACCATAACCAGAGCGTTCAAGGTGCTCTTCTTTCTCCGTCACTACTCTAGCAATTTCTTCGTTATGTTGAATAATATGAGTAAAATTTTCGCTCTCATACTGACGGAGTTTATAATTTGTTGCATCAATAAGTAGCAAGCCCTCATCCTTGAATAGGTGATTCATAAGCTGTGCAAAGAAGTCCGTAAATGTTTCACTCTTATTTAGAGTATCTATCAATTGTTTCATAAGCGTTTCAGTGAATTCAGTTTCACCAAAATCTTTCGCAATTGTATTCATTAATTGTGTCATAGTTTCTTTATTAATAGTTGTTGCTGAAGCCATCGTTTTACGTCTAGAGCGTTCCCCGTAGGCACGTTTTTTTACCTCTACACCCAACACTGTATACGTATGGTTTATCTCTTCTAAGTCATGATCTTCACCAGCAATCCAAAACACAGGAACAACTGGTCGCTGTAGCTTTAGACTTTGTTCTTTCGCCAACGTTATGACAGATATTGCCTTATGAACTGAGTAAAGAGGGCCTGTTAAAATACCAGCTTGTTGCCCACCAACAACTGCAACAGCTCCTTGCTCTAGTTGCTGTAAATGCTCATTTGATTGCTTTGATATTCCAAGAGGCTCCATAAATTGACGAATGATTACTGCTATTTCTTTTTGGTCTTTTGCATGCTGTTCTAAATATCGCACGCGTTTTTCAAAAGATTGATCGTTATATTCATATTCAAAAAACTCATGAATGGCAGTTTTCGGTGACCAATAATCTGCTAGCACACGATTTTCTATGGGTACTTGGATAGACTCCAGTTTCATTAACATAAACTCCTCTACTCACTAAATCATCTTACTCTAATAAGCAAATTGAAAAAATAAGTTCCATTAATACTATGCGTTTTATTTTAGAACGATTATTTAAAATGACAATTCTCAACAAAATATTAAGAAAATACTCAATTCAACCTGCATTTCTAAGTGCATAACACACACCTCAAATATTTAGTATTTTCCCAATTTATTACTTATAAAGAGTTAATTTTATAGAAACATTTTTAATGTTATTATTTTAACGCTTATGGCTTCAACATGAAAAGAAAATGCTTAGACAGTCTGTAAATATTCTATAACGGATTGAATAATTCCAACAACACAAATAACGACATAGGCTGTACTTAGCATTAAAAATTGAAAGCGCCAAATTTTTTTCAGTAGTGGCTTCACTTCAATTTCTTTTTTCGTTCGCCAATCAATATATGTAAAAATCATAGCCATCGTCAGTGCTAGCATTACTAAAAGCACACCAACATTGACACTCCATAGAACACCAATTGCTAACGGCACTGAAAAAAACAAACAAAACGTCGTTACATCTGAAGCAGCCCCAAAAGCATGTGTGCCTCGGATTTTTACCTTTCGACTAATTAAATAAACAATCATAAAAAGAAGAATTGGACAAAAAATAATGACACTAATCACAATATGTAAAAAATCTTTCAACGTCTTTCACCACACTCTTCAATTGCAAGTACTTGGTGATATAAAGTACGCAAGGTTGGCAAATGATGACCATTTTTTAAAGCCTTATTGAGAAGCACACCAACAATCGTATCGATTTCGCTTTTTCTTCCTTGTATACGATCTGTCAGCATAGAAGATGTGTTATTCGCTGTTTGTTCACATAAATCAATGACTTTAGAAAAGGGTATCGTCTCTTCAATTCCTTTAAAAGCCTTTATTAGCTCTTGGTAGATGGTTTGCATAATTAAAAACGCTTGTTTATTTGTGACTAACTCTCCGTTTTTCACTTGCAAAACAGCTGTCAATGGATTAATCAAGCTATTCAGTACAGCTTTCTCAAATAATATCTGTTGTGCATTATTCACTAATTGAACTGGAAACAAAGCATTTTCGAAAAATAATAGTCTCTTGAATATATCACTTGCTCCTCTTTCTAATGCAATCTTACAAACACCAACACCTCTATGCTGTACAGTAGATGAATCTATCAGTTGTGCGCCAAATGACACCGTGCAAAAAGCTATATTTTCTTGCGCTAATTGTAGTGCATCCTCAAAATGTGCTAAGCCATTTTGCATAAATAGTAAGGGAACTTCTTTTGATAATAATGACAATTGTTTGTACAGCTCGTGTAATTGACCATATTTAACCGCAACTACTATTAAATCTTGCTGCGGAAGCTCCTTTATATCCATTGTTGAAGCTACTTTTCGAACAATTTTTGTGCCATCAACATTGATTCGTGTTAGACCATTTACACGTAGCTCATCTACCTGTTCTTGCCTTCTAGAGACCAATGTTACAGTACTACCTGACTCAGCAAAAAAGCTTGCCATCAGCTGACCGACTGCACCGGCACCAATAATTGCTATCTTCACAACACCTCGTCACCTCCCACATCACTCTTATAATGTGAAACTCCTTTTAAACAGTTTTACCACAAAAAGCTGTATGATTCATTTTTCCCGCTTTACAGAAGGAGGTGCCTTAGAAAATTTCTAAGGCACCTCCTTTTACGGGTTCTTCTATTATACAGGATTGACTGATTGTTTACGATAAAATATGGATAATTGTTTACTAACTTAGCCAGTAAACAGTATTTAACATACCATTTTAAAGAAGCTAATTCTTCATCATTTTCCATACTTTTAGTTTAATCTTTCATTAAAGAATACCCTTGCTGCAGCCATTTCACTAGTTTGTCATGCTCATTTTGCAGCTCACGGTGTCTAACTTCAAGGGTCTGATAAGCATCTGTTAATTCATCAAAACTTGTCAATGCCAATTTCAAATGACTTCGCATTGACTGTTGCGGTTGATTTCGTACAGCTAATAGTGACTGACTATATTGACCACGTAACGTTTTATTCCACCGAAAACCACATGCTTGTTTTGTACGCCCTAGTTCAGAAGCAGCTAATTCAAAAGCTTCTAGCTGTGTTTTACCATTTTGCACATTATGCAAGACGATTTCTGCTAATCTTTCATCGTCTTCTTTTGTCCATTGATCTTTTCTTTTTTTCAATTCCATAATCTATCACCCTCGCATTTTTTACTACTATATGCAAGTGTAAGCAAAATAGAATCTTTGAATAAAAAAAGACAGCGATTATCCTTATCAATAAACGCTGTCGTTATACATTAATTATTATTCTTCTTAGTCAGGAAATTATTAACTGCCTCATGATGGGCTTCACTTTCCCACAGCTTTGCACAGGTACGAACTTCCTCCATCACACGTTCATACATATTCCGTTCACGCCACTTACGAAGCTCAATTTCTTTATAAGCCTTATGAACAGAAGGATGAATTTTACGCATATGCTCAATAAAATCATTTAACGCTTCTTCTTTTGAGCCTTCAAAAACACGCATAGCCCAACCAATTTCATATAGTAATTCCGCTGGATAAGGCTTGGCGTCTACTAGCATCTTCATTGCACGATCATGACGTAAGCCTCGCTCAAACAAGTATGTACCGCCTCCCCAGCCGCTTGTAATTGCTAATGTCCCTTGAATAAAACCACATTTTGCATGACTGGCTACTAGACGAAAATCACAAGCTGTTGCAATCTCGCACCCTCCTCCAACTGCCGCTCCATTAATCAAAGCAATCGTGGGTACAGGTAAAGTTGCAAGATCATACAATATTTTCCCCATCTTACTCAGCATCCCAAATGCTTCATCCTCTGTTTCAAGCGAATGAAATTCTGATAAATCTCCCCCTGAGCAAAATGATTTATCACCTGCACCAGTTACAACTAAAAAACGAACATTATCATGGTTTTGAATATATGTAATTACTTCTTGTAGGCCATCCATAACCTCGTCATTGACCGCATTTCGCTTTTCTTCACGATTAATGGTAAAAGTCATAATACCTTCATTATTGTCAATTGTATACGCCATACTATTTCCCCCTTTGTCCCAATGAATAAATTGTATCACACAATTATTATAGCACTATACATCTTTTTATTATTAACGAAATATTCCGTCTCTTCGAGCATACAAAAAGGCTAGTAAAGAGCCATGGTCTATCAATTAAAATTAACAAAACCATTGTCACACCAATGTTTACAAGGGTTTTAAGGCATCTAAAAAGATAACTAAATGCCAAAAAAAATGCCATTGCATTAAAACAGCGTTGTCGGGGGCAAATTTTTATATTTGATTAAAAAAGATTGAGGCTAAATACTTCAATCTTTTTTATTTGTTCTTTAGGAAAATAAGCAGAATCCAAACTTGGATTTTGTTCCAATATAAAAGCCCTCCACAAGTTATCTATGAAAGGCAAATTCCCAAGCGTTTGGGAATTTAACAATGAAAATAATGTAGCTCTTCCATAGTCTTGATAAGTTTTTTCTATGGGATGGGCGCAATTTTGAGCTCATCTCTAATTTTCATTTTACTCAACGCAAAATTGCGTTCACCTCCTAACTACTCATTTGACTCCTGAAAATTTAGGAGCGAAAATCCCCCACTGTAATATTCTCTTTGTACTGAGCACTAACTCTTAGAGAAAATAATCTAAAGGTTGATAGGCTGAATTTTCAGCTCATCTAAATTTTCGATAATCATTCTAAACAAAAAGCACCCACACTCTTTATTGTGGATGCCCTCGCCATCTATTTAATAATCTTCAAATGCTGTTTCTTATTGAGCTTTAACTTTACAGTCTTGCCATGCCTGACATACATTACCTCACCTTTGCCGTTTCTGAATGTGTTCTCGGTGTCCATGCCCTGTGTAGCCATAAACTCCTCCATCAAGTCTAAATGACCATCAAAACGCCTCATAGCACTCATGGCTACCATGCCTTGTACAGCAAAATCTGATATATCATCATTCATGTATTCCATGATTAGCTTCAGGATGCTTTCGCCTATTCTTTCGTATGGTTGAAGCCCTAATTCATTGATGGCTTCCAGTGTCGAATAGTAGTCCTTCATTTCATATTTAGCACCGTCAAACACTTTCTCAATTGGGAATAGATTCATAAACTCATGCAGCGTTAAAAGGCTCATGATCCCCTTTAAGCCTGATATAAACTCAAAGCAAGTTTTAGCTTCATCTGCAGTAATTATTTTCGGGTAGGTGCTTACTGCTTTCACCCCATAATAAATAATCTTAGGAATGTACTTTGATTGGTCGGCCCCTTCCTCTGTTGGACATGCTTTTAATGAACGAATGTAGGCTTTTATATAAATTCTATGTTTATTCATTTCTTCTATTGATTGTGTTTCTGGTGCGAATTGCAAACCGATCCCTCCTATTTTGAAGCAGCCACAGCCGATTGCTCTGATTCACTTTTAATCACTGTCTGATACAATTCATCTGCATGATTGTTAAGGGTATCCACATCTTTCGACATTTCTTTAAACAACGGATGAAAAGCCATATCAATTAAACGTACAGTATCTTGAATTTCTAAAATAGACATATAAGCCATCCAACTATCTTTATGCCAGCCTTTATGAGTGATGTCCTCAATACGCTCAAGTAATCGAGCTACAGCACCTTGTACAACTTCTAATTGAATCATTTGCGCTGATAATCCATAAACACTGTGGCTATTTTCTTGAACAACTGTTTCTAATGTGTGCTGTGTATATTGCTGCATGTTTTCATTCCCCTTTTTCGTCTATGTTTTATTTAGTTGCGACTGCATTCAAAAGTAATTGTTTGTTACGATCAGACATTACACGCCATTCTTTAACCGTTACTTTCATTTGCATTCACTTCCTTTCCTATTAAAATACGTCCTGGTCCATTACGTTCTGATAACCAATTGTAGAAAGGTACCGGACGTACATTTACAGGCTTTTTCTTCATATATGTTGTGTTTGTCGTTGGATACTTACCTATGTGCTGTACTGCTTTATTGTGGGCTCCTACGAATACTGAACGTAATGTTTTCGTAACTGTCAGCACACCGTCTCTAATATCGTTGACCATTTTAAAAATGATGTCTTTGGTTTTTATTAATTCCCGAATACTACTTACATTAGATGCCAATACCACTTTATGCAGCTCGTCTTTGAAAATGTCCGAAAGTGGTAGCGAATGCATGAAATCGTATAACATCACCTGGTACTCATTCATAAACTCTTTGCATGCTTCTTTTTCAACTTTTGCTGTGTTATAGGCTTCTTGTAATGGAACAACCTCAAAAGGCTCATTATGGCTTTCACATGATTCAGATTGGACAGGTAAAATAATATAGATGTTTGCGCCTCTACCTCCCTTTTCCTTAGTAGTTGATTGTTTCTTAATGATGCCTAGCGATTCTAAATTCTTGATAGCTCGATAAACTGTTTTGGTACTGATCTCTAAACTCTCAGCAATTGTGGATGCTTTCAGGTGACACACTCCAGGATAATTAAGAGAGTGTGAAGCAAGCTTGAAAACGATGGCACGTTCTGATTCTGTTAGCTCATAAAAATGTTGCTGGATATGTTCTTCCACATGCTGGTCCATGTCTGCTACTGATTCAAATGTTGTGTATGCTGCTAAATATTCAAATGCCATCGTTTTCACCTCGCTTTCTTAATCATCCAAAATATTATTGTGTACCGCGCTTTACGCATTGCTTAATTTCTGTTACTTCCAGCTCTGTTAAAAGCGAATGATAGCGCATAAGCCATTTGAGCCTGTGTTGATATTTATACACATTCGTAATACTGTTGTGCTGCTGATTCTTCATTTGAATATACTTTTGGCGTTGCTGGATGGTTTTCATTTTTTCACCCACCTTTCTGTTTTTTAAAAACCCAATCAAGAGCACCAGCTGTGATGCTCCCTGTTCGGTTTTTAAATGCAACCATCACATAGGTCTTGCTCACCAATAAAGTAGTCTGTATGGACGTACAATCCACAGCATTTACACTCTCGATAGTTATTTTCTATAACCAATCCATAAGCTTCAATGTCGCTCATCTCCTCAATTTGTATCCATGTATAACCAGATGCGCTTAATGCTTCTTTAATTGAATATTTTTTCATTTCAATTCCGCCTTTCCTGCAGCATGTCGGCTATTTCTAGTCCATTCACCGACTAAACCTTTGATTAAAATCGACTACGTTCCGTTGACAAAAATATAACACTGTCTACGATACGTTGTCAACTACATTCCGTTGTTAGTTTTTATTTTATTTTGTATAATGGATTTAGATATTGAGAAGAAGGTGAAAATGATGCGCGCAAGATCTAAATTAAAAAAGATTCTCGATGAACGTGAGTTATCCATTCGAAAGTGTGCTGAAATGGCTGATTTAAAGGTTGAAACAGTGCGACGTATGTATAATGACACGACAATGCAATATCAACGAGATACATTAGGCGCTTTATGTAAGGCGCTTGAATGTGAGATAAGCGATCTATTGGAATTAATCGAGGAATGACAAAAAACACTCTCGGCTTATGCAGCTGAAAGTGTTTTTCTTTTGTCCAAAATAAAAGCAACCACATTTCTGCAGCTGCTTGATTATATATATTAATTATTAAGAGCATGTTTTAAAAGATTAAAAGAATAAATGATTAAGTTTCAAAATTTATGGGCTCACACTTACTCCCACAATGGTTCACAGTATTTCAACGGTAGGACATTGCAGTAGGACATTAATAGCATATTATTATTGCCACTCATCACAAAGTGGTCTTTTTTATTTATTCATCTGAAGCCTTCTGTTAATTTAAGTGCAAGGTTTCACAATCTTTTTTATTCAGTGGGTTCCAGCATAGCAGTACGTTAGAGCTAAGATAAAAATAAAAGTTAAGACTGCTCCTAAAACGTTTTGGTTATGAGTGCTTTTTCCATTCTTTAAGTTCTTCAATAAAGTAGTAAAATTTAAAAACCATAAAACTCCTAATAAAGGTATAACAAGCAAAAGCATAAATAACATAAATTATTCCTCTCCTTCACATTTACAAAATTTTATTCAACAAACTCGCCCTGTTCGTTTAATAATACCTAATAAAAAAATAATTTGAACAAATATTTACATTTACCACTCCAGCCAATTATCTAAATTTGGTCTATTACATATTTCTGAACTACTATCCCTTTCCTTTAACCAATTATAAAAAGGTACTGGACGTTCTTTATTAGGAGTTTCTTCTATATAAGATGATTTACTCACCTTACTACTTAAACGCTCCACAGTCTTTCTATACACCCCTACAAATACGGCTCTTAATGTGCTTGCAACCTGTGCTGTAAAAACTTGTGGAAGTTATTGTCCTCCACAATTCATAGTTATACCTCTGGTTCATCATGCACCAGACCTCTCAAGGCATAATAAAAAGCCTACATCAATGTGATATAGACTTTACTTTATTTTTTCTGCCACAGTATCTAAGTAAACATCAATGTTTATCATTATATACTTCATTTGAACAAAGGTAGCATCATTAGAAATCCTATAATTTTTTATAAAAATGCACCAAATAGATATTATAATGATAGATGTTAACCAGAAGGTTATGTTTTTATATATTGGCATTTCAAATAAAAATATGTGAATAATTGCGAAAGCAACAAAGGATAAGAACATTCCACAAATCGTTGCTCCAATTCCATGAACTCTATCTGTTCTTGATTTAAATGAATTATACCTTCTCATAATGTCTTCATAATTCAGTTTTTCTTTTGATAAAAACAATGTTAAATAAGCATCAAACGAACGCTCTGCATGTTGCCAATCTTCCCAAGGATTTTTTGCTTCAAATTTTAAATCTCTATAAAGATTTACTCCTTCTAGAGCTCTAGTGATTTTATCTTTCTTCATAATTTTCCATTTAAAGAAAAAATAAATTTGATAAACTATATAACCTAATGGTATCCCTGCAGCAACAAATAACGCTGCCATACCTGCCATATTGGCACCATTCAAATTATTTTCATTAGTATAAGTATATATATCAAAATTATTTAATGACAAAACCAATATTGAATACGTAAATATTGTTATCCAACCAGGTATTCCCCAACGAAATATTTGCAAGTCTGAATTACCCATTCTAAACACCTCCCATCTACCTATATCATAGGATAAATGGAATGTATTGTCATTATAAAAAGAGACTACCAGTTTTAGCAGTCCTAATTACTTGATTCAGTGGTAAATAAAAAAACACCTACAGAAGTAAGTGTTTTGATAAAGAAAATGTTCTTATAATGGAGCGCTCTTTTGAAATTGTTTTGCATGCTTGATAATTATATTAAATATTAATTTTTTCTATTTATTAAACCTAATAAGGGTAGAACGACGACATATCCTCAAACAAACAATTATACACACTTGGCGTTCCTTCTCTTAATTCTAAAGTAATATTTGGAACCTCTAAGGTTAAATCATTGTCGTCTAAAAGAGTATACTTAATTTCTTTAAAAAATTGTTGCACAATTATTTCGTAACTCATATGTTCCTTTAAATGTGGAATGTCACTAGATGACATCTCCTGTTGGTTATTTCTTAATTCATACTTTAAATATTTACGCATGGCATACGGAGCCAGTAAAGATAATTGAAATTCAAGCCTATACAAATTCAAGTTTTTTTCAAGAAATTCAGTAAAATTTTCATTTCCAACAGTAGCATCAGTATCTGATAAATTAATACAAATGCTTATACATTTTGAATAGTTAAAATCAGTTACATTTTCAAAATACTTATTTTTAAACATGGCTTTGATGGCATTATCATGATAGTGTTTATCCACGTAATTATCTAACATGAATCCAATTGAGTTTTTCTTATATATAGCTTCAATTTCATTTATTAAATACATCATTCCCACTCCTATTGTACAGGGTAACCATGAATATTGCCCTTTCCATCCATATGAACTTTAATCTTTATATTACCATTATTCCAGACTTTTACGGTTCCATCAGGTTTAACAACATTTCCTTTCATCCACGCCTCTTGAGTTAATTTAACTCCATTCTCACCTGTTGACCATTGAGATTTACTAGGAACGTTATTTGGATGTTCTGGTACGTGTTTACCTTGTTTCCCTGCATCTACTTTTGGAGCACCTGGTACACCAGCATCCACTAAGCCTTGACTTGGTAACTTATCATTTTCACCAATTAAACTTGAATCTTTATCCTCTCTAGCCTTCTCCTCATCTTTAGCACTAATCAATACATACTCAGCCGTTGATTCATCCACACCAGTAGCGGATGCCATTTCAGGTATAGTTGCGTCACGTATTTTCTTACCTGTATTAAGATCAACCCAAGACCCTATAGCACTATCTAATATAACAGGAACGCCATCCATTGTATCCAATAGAGGTTGTCTCCAAGAATAATCACCTTCCCAAGGTGTGCCATCTGGTAGTTTTAACAACTGCTGTCCATCCTCAGATAATCCTAAACGGTAGCCATCTGGTGACCATCCTATAGCATCAGTTGGAACGTAAACGCCTAAATTACCTGCAGGTATTGCCACGTCACGCAGCCATTGGTCCATTTTGTTGTAAGTATTATCACCTGGATTAACAACATTACCATCAAGTGTAAGTACCACAGATGCTCCAAAAACAGATTCTATAAAAGCTTTTAAATCTACTAGACTACTTACTCCTTGAGCCTGTGTATAATATTGCTGACCTAATGCATATTCTTCTGCGCCCCCACAACGATCACTAAAAGATTCAGACAATATGTTACCTGTATAAGTACCCCCCTTAAACTTAAAAAGAATAGTATTACCACAACCAGTACGATCAGTATAAAAATCTAAGACAGCAACATTAGATATAGTAAATCGATCACCATCACTACGTTGTACATAAATAGTGATACCAGTATTTTGCAAAGTAAATACAGCAGAACTATGACCACCATCAAATGGTGGATTAAGAGTATCACCTGACGACCCAAACTTAGATTTAAGAGCATCCAATCCAGCCGTTATCCAATCTCCAGCCACAATAACACCATCAGCCATCTGGTCAAGACTACTTAAAAAGTTTGACTTCATATCGGCACTCATCTTTGGCCAAGTCTCTTTAGCTGTTTGATACATTTCATCAATGTTGTCTTTTAAATATTGTTCAGTATGCATTGCACTTGCAGCCACAGTTGTGGTAGCTACAACCGCAGTTGCATAGGATGCTGCAGCCCACTCTTCAAATGTGGCAGTTAGAGCATTGGCATGAGCTTCTGACGTCTTAAAAGCCCCGTAATTGATATTAAATAGAAGTAATAGGGCTACAAGAACCATTAAAACTTTGTTCAATAGCTTTGTACTATGTAACAATTTCATCTCTCCTTTTTTATCTAAAAATATTTTTATATACCAAAGTTACCATATAAATACTATGTAAGAAATATAATCTAAGAGGAAATGCCTTAAGGAAGATAATTCGAATTACTTACTTCAATAGATTGTGGAAGTCTCCCACACTAAAAAAACAAAAGACCACTCATGAAGCTGAAAATAAAAAAACACCTACCCAAAGGTAAGTGTCTATATATACAATTTATTTAATTGCTTCATTGCTCTTTTCTTATTCTTCTCCAGTTGCTGCACCGTTATAGGCTTGGCTTTTGGTGCTGGTCCTTCAATATCATTAGAGATTACTTTTGAACGTTGCTCTGCAGCTTCTGTGTCTTTATCATAGTATGCCTCAATAAATGTAAGATGCTTTTTCACAACTCCACGTAGTAATTCATAATCAACCTTTTTACGTTCTATAAAGTACTGTTTTAGCACCCCCACATCTTGTGTGGGTAAACTATCCAAGATAGAGCAAAAACGCTCATACGCCCTCTCTAAACGGTCTATTTGACGTTTCCTGTTCTCTTTCTCCGCAATAATCATTAAAGCGAGTCGCTCGGTTCCTTTAATTATACTTACATCGTCATCATAAGAGGTAACACCGTATGAAAACTCATACAATTCCTGAAAGTATTGTTCTGCTGATCGCTCTAAATACTTGGCCAACTCTTTTGAAGTTGCATCCTTCCACAAGCAATACATGGTGTTACGGATCCTGGCTTCCATCACTGGAACATCGTTATCTGATTCACTACTTATTTCGTATCTTGTTCCAGCTGTAATGGCTGCTATTTGCTCTCCAAATTCTTCACTAATCATTGCTAGATTCACAGAACATCACCTCAACTTTCCATAAAACCGTAAAATTTTTAGAATTTCCGAATGCTTGTTATAAATATAATTTGCGCTATATTCTAATTCACTTGCTATTGTTTCCAATGTCTTTCCTTCTACATATTTACGATACAAAATTTTTTGTTCCAACGAATCAAACCTAGAAATCAGCTGCTCGAACTGCACTTTTCGTTCTACACAAAATTGTAATTGATTTTCTGTATCTTGCTTTTCTTGTTCATTCAGTTCTGGATCCGTCAATTTAAACTGTAAATACTCTAGCTTTTCTAGCAAACTAGCATAATCTTTCAACCAAAATGACATGTTTTCACCACTTCTCAATCACTTTTATTCAACTTACTTTCACAAAAACACCTACAGAAGTAAGTGTTTTTTGATAGTGTTTACACATTAATAAAATTAAATTTCCATTCTTTTTGCCATGTACTCATTAGGATCCCTAATTTCAGTTCGGATTTCATTTAATACTCGGGATACAGAGCCGTTATAGCTTTTGTCTACATTATTTAAGAGAAGTCTTGTTTTTCTATGTCCTAAAACACTAAGCATTAAAGAAGCAGCATAATCTAACTTTTCGTGTGTTTGGTTTTGAGCATTTATAAACTCGTTATATGTTTCTATTAATGTTGTTGCAGCTTTTTCAAATTCATTCATTTTTAAATGAGTGTTAAGTGTAACTTCCTCAAGATCCTTTATTAAATCGTTTTCCTCTTCCACAGCTATTTCTAAATACATTGATTCACGACGTTTCAGATTAGCTATAAAACGGTAGTGTTGCTGTAACTCATCTTTTCTCTCTTGGATTTGTAGTAGGATACTATTTCGAGCCTTTTTAGTCTCTTCTGAGTACTCCAAAATATGTCTAGCATCCGCTTTTTCTAAATCAGCTTCTAAACGGGTAATTTCCCCTTCGTTGTAATCAATTAATGCAAAAACTTCATTTTCTCTCTCCTCTAAATTTTGTTTGTACTGAGCTAATTTCTCTAAAACTGTAGATTCAATAATTACTGTCATGTTCAATTTCCGCCTTTCAATTTTTTATTTTTATATTGTTTTTTATATAATCCACACACTCATTTTTCAGACAGTCCAGCCAACTTCCTCACCTCCTAGAAAAATTTTCATTTAGGGAATTTTTTTAGAGCAAATAGGGGCAGTCGGTGTACAGGAATTTCGATATTTTTAACCAAACACCCCGGGGGTACTACATTGGAATGTAACCAATTCGATTTGCTAAACAATTGATTATATAATTCCGTTTACGTAACACACGTTGCACAGACATATATAATTCATCTGCAACGTTTATCCACTCGTGACAAGCTGTTGACTTATCCCAATACCGCATATTAACTATTGTTTTTAACTCTTCATCAAACGTTTCATACAACTGCTCAACAGCTTCTACAATTATTTGAAGGTTCTTGTAATACAAGGATTTCATTTCATCTTTTGATGCCTTGGATAATTCTTTTTTGAAATCTTGATAGGAGATCCAATAAGACTCTAACTTCTGAATATCAATTCTATTCGGTGCTATTGTATTCATTAATTCACCTCCCCTAATAGAAAAAGTCCAATAACATACACATCACTGTGCAGCTACTGGACTTCATGAGTCTCCATGTTTATTTAACTTTGTAACGATTGATAGTCTTACACCCTGATCGTGTGCATTGAACTTCTAACTCACAATCATTGGTACTGACTTCATACTCTTTATTTGCTTTAAGTAATAACTTCCTACACTTTGTACATCGTATTTCTTTCATCGCTTTGCCTCTTTCTTATCAACAACTACTGGTATCTTAATGCCATACTTATTGGCCAATCTAATATTATCTAAATCATACCAATCGATATTAATAATATAATTATGTGGAATGACTTCATCATTATCTACTAAACCTTTTAATTTACACATAGTTACACGTGTACCGTTATAAACTTCCTTACCATGTTTATGCAATCCGCCACATATACAACATTGTGGAATAAAAATACCTATATTAAATCTACTATCAAATTCGTAGAAATAACCTTTATTAGTTGGCACATAAGCCAATATTTCATGATCACTCATTTCTTGAAACATTTCTTCTCTTTTACGTTTTGCATCCTGAATCATTGCTTTAGTTATTCGTTTATTTTCATTTAACTCCACTAAATTCACCTCATTAGAACACATATGTTATTTAAAATGCGTTACCTTCTGTTACCATCTGTTACCCTTATAAACCCTTATACATCAACGTTTCTCATAGTTTTAGATCAAAAAAGGTAGCGCATTTCCCCCCTATTTTTCTTATATAAGACTAAAATGTTTTTTATTTATTAATCACTAGCATTGCATAAATATTAACCGAAATTTCAGTTTTATTTTTTTCTACAATTAGAAGAAAAACAAAGACACGTAAGCAGAGGTAGTGAACATCCATTTTTTTACTATAACCTTTAACGAGGACAACAGAGATGAGAAATTCCTTATGGTACACATTTTCCTTTGATTTTTCGAAGCCAAATGTGGGCAGATTTCCACCACGATACCTTCAAGAAACGAC